>DASUUL010000315.1:0-9844 GCA_036374115.1 Acidimicrobiia bacterium
GGTCGAGATCGAGACCGAGGCCCTGCTGCTCGAGGTGCTGTCCGACTTCCAGGTGTCGATTCCCGAGCTGGGCACGATCGTGGGCGCGCAGCGGCCGATCGTGATCCTCACCTCGAACAACACACGGGAGCTCTCGGAGGCGCTCAAGCGCCGCTGCCTCTACCTCCACGTCGACTACCCGGACCTCGAGCGCGAGAAGGAGATCGTGCGCGTCCGCGTGCCCGAGATCGACGAGGAGCTCGCCGCGCAGGTGGCGGCGGTCGTCCGTTCGATCCGCCAGCTCGAGCTGAAAAAGGCACCGTCGATCTCGGAGACGATCGACTGGGCCCGCACGCTGCTCTATCTCGGCAAGAGCCAGATCGACCCCGAGGTCATCACCGAGACGCTCCACGTGCTGCTGAAGTACCAGTCCGACATCGCCAAGGCCCGCAAGGAGCTCGAGACCAGCGCGACGCCCGCCGGCGCGCCCGGCGCCAAACCGGGATGACGTGAGCCTGCCGATCAACGCCGCCAAGCTGACCGCCGCTATGGAGTCGCTCGCGGCAGGCGGGGATGCCCCGTCCGCGGGCGCTCGCTCCTCGATGCTCGACGTCCTCCAGGGCTTCGTGCACGAGCTGCGGGCCGCCGGGCTTCCCGTGTCGATGACCGAGAATCTCGACGCGATGCGGGCGGTCGAGCACATCGAGCTCTCCGACCGCGAGACCTTCAAGGCCGCGCTCGGCGCCACGCTCGTGAAGCACCACCATCACTGGCGGGCGTTCGAGACCGTCTTCGACGTCTACTTCTCGCTGTACGCCCCCGGCGTCGAGGGTGACGAGGGCGACGGCGACCCGTGGGCGGAGCTCCAGGCCATGGAAGGTGGCGGCGCCGCCGGGGATCTCTCGCCCGAGGAGCTCGCCGAGATGCTCCTGGCGGCGCTGATGGACGGCGACGACGACGAGCTGCGCCGCCTCGCGGGCATGGCCGTCAGCCGCTATGCGGGCATGGAGCCGGGGCGCCCGGTCGGCGGCACCTACTACCTCTACCGCACGCTGCGACAACTCGACCTCGAGGGGCTGGCCGCCCGGATGATGGGCCGGGCCCGGGAGCAGGGCGACGGCCCGCCCGACGACGACGCCCTCGCCGAGCGCCTCATGCGGGAGGAGTTCGACGAGCGTCTGCGCCGGCTCCGCGAGGTCGTGGAGGCCGAGATCCGCCGGCGGCTCGTCGCCGACCGGGGGGTCGAGGCGATGGCGCGCACGCTGCGCAAGCCGCTCCCGGAGGACGTCGACTTCATGCACGCGTCCCGAGAGGAGATGCAGGCGCTGCAGCGAGCGATCTACCCCCTGACGCGCGCGCTCGCCGCCCGCTTGGCGCAGCGGCGCAAGCGCAAGAACCGGGGTCATCTCGACTTCCGTTCGACCGTCCGGCACTCCCTGAGCTACGGCGGCGTCCCGGCGGAGCCGAAGTTCCGCCACCCGCGCCCCTCACGCCCCGAGATCATGGTGATCGCCGACATCTCCGGCTCGGTGGCGAGCTTCGCCCGCTTCACGCTCCAGTTCGTGTACGCGATGGCGAGCCAGTTCTCGAAGGTGCGGTCGTGGGTGTTCATCGACGGGATCGACGAGGTCACACGCTTCTTCCAGGAATCCGACGACATCACCGAGGCGATCGGCCGGGTCAACACGGAGGCCGATGTCGTGTGGGTCGACGGTCACTCCGACTACGGCCACGCCCTCGAGGTGTTCCGAGAGCGTCACCTGACCGAGATCACGCCGAAGACGTCGATCATCCTCCTCGGCGACGCCCGCAACAACTACCACGCGTCCCAGAACGGCATCGTGAAGGAGCTCGCGCAACGGGCTCGCCACGTCTACTGGCTGAATCCGGAACCCCGGGGGTACTGGGACACGGGCGACTCGATCGTGTCCGACTACGGCATCTACTGCGACGGCGTGTTCGAGTGCCGCAACCTGCGCCAGCTCGAGCGGTTCGTCTCGGCCATCGTCGAGGCGTAGCGACCGCGGCTACCCCACGGCGCGCATGCCGGCCTCGAGGAGCTCCCACGAGCGGTCGGCGATGCGGGCCAGCGCGAGGAGCTGAGCCCGCTCCCGGCGCCGGAACGGGTGCCCGGCCCGTCCGACCAGCAGCGCGGCCCCGTGGCGCCCGAGGGACGCCACCGCCAGGTCCTCGGGGCCCGTGCTGCCGTCGGCCACCAGGGGCGAGGCGGCGGTGCCCTCCACCAGGGCAGCCAGCATGTCGGCGTCGGGAGGGTCTTCGCCGGCGCGGGCGAGCAGCGTGTCGTCGCGTACGAGCGCGGCCCAGTCGGCGAGGAACTCTCGGTGAAGGTGGGCGACGAGCGTGGCGTGCAGCGTCTCCACCCGATCGGACTCACACAACTCGGTCGCCGACTCGAGCGCATCGATCCGCGGGTCGGGAAAGCTGGTGACGATCCTGACCTCCTCGACCGCGGCGCCGTCGACCTCCTCGATCTCGCGCACGAGCATTGGGACGACGTCGGCGCTCTCGATCACCACCGCGAACTCGTCGACTGCGACCGACGAGCCCCGTTCGAGCACGTCGAGGCCGACGATGTCGCCGCGCATCGCACCGATCCTCGATGCCACCGCACCAAGCGCGCCCGGGCGGTCGGGCAGCCACACCCGCACGAGGACGTGCGCGCGTGCCCCGGCAGCCTCACTCATGTGGCCAGGTTACGACGCGCGCACTACGGCAATGTTTCGACTGCATGAACCGTAGACTTCGCCCATGCGCGAGCGAATCGGCGTGTACGGAGGCACGTTCGATCCTGTCCACGTCGGCCACGTCGTCGCGGCGGTCGAGACGCGCTCGGTACTCGCGCTCGACCGCGTGCTCATGGTCGTCGCCGGTGACCCGTGGCAGAAACGGGACCTCGTCGCGGCTGCGGCGAACGACCGGCTGGCGATGGTCGCAGCCGCCGTGGAGGGGATCGAAGGGGTCGAACCATCCGCGATCGAGATCGAGCGCCGTGCGCCGTCGGTCACGGCCGACACGCTCGAGGCGCTGGCCGCGCCCGACCGTGAGCTCTTCCTGGTGCTCGGCGCGGACGCGGTTCGCAACATGCCGACGTGGCGGCGCCTCGAGGAGACACGTGAGCTCGCGGCCATCGCCGTCGTCGAACGGAGCGGCGAGGCCGACGCGGCGCCGCCGGGGGCGGGTTGGCGCGTGGAGCACGTCAGGATTCCGCGCCTCGAGGTGTCGTCGACCGACATCCGGAACCGGCTCGCCGAGGGTCGGCCGATCGACGGGCTCGTGCCGCCGGGAGCGGTGCGTGTCATCCGCGATCGGAACCTCTACACTTCACCGTGATGACGATCCGTGGTGCGGCCGCTTGACCAGCCCCCCGGCCGACCACGCGCACCGACGGGCAGCGATTGCCGCCGCCACCGCCGCGGCCAAGAAGGCCGCCGACATCTCGGTGCTCGACGTCGGCGACATCATCTCCATCACCGACGTCTTCGTGATCGCCAGCGGGGCGAACACTCGTCAGGTGCGCACCATCGTCGACGAGGTCGAGAAGGCGCTCCGTGAGCGCACCGGCGACTCGCCCCGCAGTGTGGAGGGCCTCGACGACGCGTCCTGGGTGCTGCTCGACTACGGCGACGTCGTGGTGCACGTGTTCCTCGCCGAGACCCGGGCCTACTACGACCTCGACCGGCTGTGGGCCGATGCGCCCCGGGTCGACTGGGAGGAGACGGCGGCGGTTTCCTGACTACACCGTGGCCAGGAACGGTCGCATCGGGACGCCGCGAGCCATGAGGGACTCCTTGAGCTCGCGCACAGCGGGGTTCCGGTCGAAGCGGGGCGAGTAGAGGATCGAGCTGATGATCGCCGCCGACGCGCCGCCGTCGGTGAGGCCGGCGGCGATGTGGTCGACCGTTCCTGCGCCACCGGATGCGATCACGGGCACGTTCACCGCGTCGGCCACGGCCCGAGTGATCTCGAGGTCGTACCCGGACGCCGTGCCGTCGCGGTCGATGCTGTTGACGACGATCTCGCCCGCGCCCAGCTCCTCGCCCCGACGCACCCAGTCGATGGCGTCGAGGCCGGTCGCCTGGCGGGCCCCGTCGATGAACACCTCGTAGCCGCTCGGCAGACCGGGACCGATGCCGACGTGCTTCACCTGGGTGCTGAGCACGACGCATTGCCGCCCGAAGGCACGGGCTCCCTGGCGGATGATCTCGGGGTCGCGCACCGCCATGGAGTCGACACTGATCTTCTCGGCGCCGGCCTTGAGCACCTCGAACATGTCGTCGACGGACCGGATCCCTCCACCCACGGTGAACGGGACGAACACGTGCCGGGCCACGGCTCGCACCGTGTCGAGGTCGATCTTGCGGCGCTGCGCGCTCGCGGTGATGTCGTAGAAGACGATCTCGTCGATCTGGTCCTCGTACAGCCGGGCCGCGAGCTCCTCGGCGGGCGCGACGTCGATGTTGTCCTGGAACTGCTGGGCCTTGGTGACGCGCCCTTCGATCACGTCGAAGCACGCGATGAGCCGCTTGGTCAACACGTCACGGCCTCCATCCCGCGAAATTGGCGAGGATGCGCAAGCCCAGAGCGCCGCTCTTCTCGGCGTGGAACTGAGTGGCGGCGACGTTGCCGCGCCCGACCACGGAGGCGAACTCGATGCCGTACTCGGTGGTGCCGATCACGCACTCGCTGTCGTCCGGCGCGGCGTAGTAGGAGTTCACGAAGTAGAAGTGACCCCGTTCGGGGAGTCCGCCCCACAGGGGGTGCGACCGAACCGCCCTCACCTCGTTCCAGCCGATCTGCGGCACCCGCCCGGTGCCGGGGAAGCGGCGCACGGAGCCCGACAGCCAGCCCAGGCCGGGGGTGTCTTCCTCCTCGCTGTGGTCGAAGAGCACCTGGAGGCCGATGCAGATCCCGAGGAAGGGCACGCCGTCGCGTCGCACCCGCTCGACCAGCGGCTCGGTGAGCCCCGACTCGGCGAGCGACTCGAGGGTGGCCCGGGCGGCGCCCACGCCGGGGAGGATCAGGCGCTCCGATGCGAGCACCTCCTCGGGCTTGCCGATGAGCCGGCACGGGAGGCCGAGCCGCTCGAGCGCGTAGACGACGCTGGGGGAGTTCCCGGCGCGGTAGTCGATGACGTCGATCACGACGAGTGAGTGTACGAGTGGGTCAGGCGAGCCTCGGCGCCGAGAATCTCAGCCTGATGCCCGGCGGCTGACGCGGTCTCGTTTCGCAGGGCGGTTCGGTCGTGATCGAGCCGGATCTCGCATCCTGCACGACCATCGCAACGCGTCGAACGCGGGAACGACCGTGGTGCGGGGAAGCCGTCGACACCCCAGGGCGGGGGTCATTGTGATGAGTAGTGATAAGTGGAGATGATGGGACTCGAACCCACGACTTCCTCCATGCCATGGAGGCGCTCTACCAGACTGAGCTACATCCCCAGAGTCCGACAGGGTACCAAGAGGAACGTCGCGCGGCCCTCGAAGTACGACGGGGAATCGCAAGGTCGCCCGGTACGCTCGCCGCACCATGAGTGACGTGCCCAAGTTCCGCTACACCGCGGCCCTGGCCAACGAGATCGAGGCCAAGTGGCAGGACCGCTGGGAGGCCGAGCACACCTTCTGGACGCCGAACCCGTCGGGCCCGCTCGCCGACGGGTTCGACGCGGTGGCCGACCGCCGGAAGCTGTTCGTGATGGACATGTTCCCGTACCCGAGCGGCGCCGGGCTCCACGTCGGGCACCCGCTCGGCTACATCGGCACCGACGTCTACGCGCGGTTCAAGCGCATGACGGGCTTCAACGTGCTCCACACGCTCGGCTACGACGCCTTCGGCCTTCCGGCGGAGCAGTACGCCGTCCAGACCGGCCAGCACCCCCGCATCACCACCGAGCAGAACATCGCCACGATGAAGCGCCAGCTGCGGGCGCTCGGTCTCGGCCACGACTCGCGCCGCGCGATCGTGACCACCGACGTCTCGTACTACCGGTGGACCCAATGGATCTTCCTCCAGATCTTCAACTCCTGGTACGACGAGTCTCAGAGCCGGGCGCGTTCGATCGACGAGCTCGTGGCGGAGCTCGAAGCCGGGATGCGCACGCCGCCCGACGAGCGCACCTGGGCCGAGCTCGACACGCTCGAGCGCCGCAGGCTGGTCGACTCGTACCGCCTGGCGTACCTCGACGAAGCACCCGTGAACTGGTGTCCGGCGCTGGGCACCGTGCTCTCCAACGAAGAGGTCACGCCCGAGGGTCGCAGCGAGCGCGGCAATCACCCGGTGTACAAGCGACCGCTCCGGCAGTGGATGCTGCGCATCACCGCGTACGCCGAGCGGCTGCTCGACGATCTCGACGTGCTCGACTGGCCCGAGCCGATCAAGATCATGCAGCGGAACTGGATCGGGCGCAGCTCCGGCGCCGACATCGTTTTCCCCGTCGAGGGCCACTCCGATCTCGGGATCCGCGTGTTCACGACCCGCCCCGACACGCTGTTCGGCGCGACCTACATGGTGCTGGCACCCGAGCTCGAGGTCGTCGACGAGATCGTCGCCAGCGAATGGCCACCCGACACACCCACCGCCTGGCGCGCGACCTTCGGCCTCGACGTGAGCCCGCCCGAGGCCGTTGCCGCGTACCGCGACTTCGCGTCGCGCAAGACCGACCTGGAGCGCCAGGCGGAAGGGAAGGAGAAGACGGGCGTCTTCATCGGTGCGTACGCGATCAACCCCGCCAACGACGAGCGGATCCCGATCTTCATTGCCGACTATGTGCTCGCCGGCTACGGCACCGGGGCGATCATGGCGGTGCCCGGCCAGGACCAGCGTGACTGGGACTTCGCGCGCGAGTTCGACCTCGGGATCGTCCGCACCGTCGAGCCGCCCGCCGGCTTCGAAGGCGAGGCCTACGTCGGCGAAGGCCCCGCGATCAACAGCGGCTTCCTCGACGGCCTCGGGATCGACGCCGCGAAGGAGCGGATCGGCGCGTGGCTCGAGGAGACGGGCAACGGCCGGCGCACCGTCACCTACCGGTTACGCGACTGGCTGTTCAGCCGCCAGCGGTACTGGGGCGAGCCCTTCCCGATCGTCTTCGACGAGCACGACCTGCCCGTCGCGCTGCCGGAGTCGATGCTCCCGGTGACGTTGCCCGACATCGACGACTTCGAGCCTCGCATCGTGGGCGAACACGACGAGGCCCCCGAGCCACCCCTCGCGCGCGCCGAGCACTGGGTGTCCGTCGAGCTCGACCTCGGCGACGGGCCCAAGAGGTACCTGCGCGAGGTCAACACCATGCCCAACTGGGCGGGCTCGTGCTGGTACCACCTGCGCTATCTCGACCCGACGAACGAGAACGAGCTGGTCGATTCCGAGGTCGAGCGGTACTGGGCGAAGACGCTGCTGCCCGACGGCCAGCCCGCCGCCGGCGCCGTCGACCTCTACGTCGGCGGCGTCGAGCACGCCGTGCTGCACCTCCTGTACGCGCGCTTCTGGCAGAAGGTGCTCTTCGACCTCGGGCACGTGTCCACGCCGGAGCCGTTCCAACGCCTCTTCAACCAGGGCGTCATCACCGCGCCCGAGTACACCGACGAGCGCGGTGTCTATGTCGAGGCCTCCCAGGTCGAGGAGCGCGACGGCCGGTACTTCTTCGACGGAAGGCCCGTCACACGTACCGAGGGCCGCATGGGCAAGAGCCGGAAGAACGCGGTCTCGCCGGACGAGATCTACGCCGCGTACGGCGCCGACACGCTCCGGCTCTACGAGATGTTCATGGGGCCCCTCGACGCCAGCCGGGCGTGGAGCACCGCCGACATCGTGGGGGTGCACCGGTTCCTGCAGCGGTTGTGGCGCAATCTCGTCGACGAGGAGACCGGGGAGCCCCGGGTCACCGAGGACGCCGCCGACGACGAGACCCGCCGGCTCCTCCACCGCACGATCGCGGCGGTGCGTGCCGACATGGACGACCTCTCCTTCAACACCGCGATCGCCCGGCTCTTCGAGCTGAACAACCGCCTGAACGAGGTGGTGGCGAGCCGCGGCGCCGCGCCCCGCGAGGTCGTGCTTCCCCTGGTGCTCATGACCGCACCGCTGGCACCCCACGTCGCCGAAGAGCTGTGGGAACGCCTCGGGCACACCGCGTCGCTCGCGTACGAGCCGTTCCCGGAGGCCGACCCCGCGCTGCTCGTCGAGGAGCAGGTCGAGATCGCGGTGCAGGTCAACGGCAAGGTCCGGGCCCGGGTCATGGTCGCCTCCGGCGCGTCGGAGGCCGAGCTCGAGGCCGCGGCGCGCGCCGACGAACGTGTCGCCACCGCCCTCGAGGGCGTGACCGTCCGCAAGGCGGTCGTGGTGCCCGGCCGGTTGGTCAACTTCGTGGTGGGCTGACCGGAGTCTCGGCGTCGCAGATGGACGACATCGGCACGGCAGCGGCGCCGGAACGATGAGCGTGCGGCCGCTCACGCCCGAAGAGGTGGCGGCGAACCGGCACGTGCCCGAGGTCGACCGGCGGCGCGCCCGGATCGTGGTCGTGCCCGTTCTCACCCCGGGCGTGGCGGGCATGACGCTGGGGCGATGGATCCTGGTGCGGCGCGGTCGCGAGCAGGACGACCGCCTGCTCGCCCACGAGCTCGTGCACGTACGGCAGTGGCGTGAGGCCGGGGCCGCCCGCTTCCTGTGGCGGTACCTGGGTGCCTACGGGCGAGGCCGGCTCCGAGGGCTCGGCCACCGCGAGGCGTACGCCGCCATCCCGTTCGAACGCGAGGCGAAGGCGCTCACGAGTCGCTGACCCTTTCCCGTTCGCGGCGCCGCTGGTAGCGTGCCCGTCGGTCCCCGCACTTCCTCCGGTGCTCCCCGCGCGCCTCGGCGCCGTCATCGCCCGGCTGCTCCACCGGAGGTCGTCATGTCCGACACCCTCGCCCCGTCGGTCCCGTCCCCGCCCGGTCCGCGTGATCACCCCGATCCCGAGTTCTGGGGCCCGTCCCATCCGTCTCGAGAGCGCGGCCTGCGCCGGCCCGCTTCCACCGGTGTGCTCGATCGTGCGCTCGACCGGCTCCACGCCTGGCGGACCGACCCCCGCATGGGTGTCGGTGCGCTCGTGGTGGTGGCGCTCGTCGCCGGCTTCGTCTGGTACCGGGTCGGCATGGCCTCGGGTGGAGCCGGCCCCGGGCCCGCCGCGGAGGCGACCGAGGTACCGGCCGGCGGCTCCGATCCCGTTGCCGACCCTGCCGCCGGAGGCGACCCGACGCGCGCCGACCCCACCGGCGATCCGACGGGCACCGACCCCGGTGCGGCGGGCAGGGTGACCGTGCACGTCGCCGGCGCGGTCCTGCGGCCCGGCGTGGTCGAGCTCGGCGCCGGCGCTCGCGTGATCGACGGCATCGAGGCGGCCGGCGGGGGCCTGCCCGAAGCCGACCTTGATCGCCTGAACCTCGCCGCGCCGCTCGGCGACGGCCAACGAGTGCTCGTGCAGCGAATCGGCGACCCGCCGGCACCCGCGGACCCCGGATCGGCGGGCGGCGGCTCGGCCGGCGCCGGCGACCCGGGCGCCACGAACCAACCGGTGAACCTGAACACCGCCACCACCGAGCAGCTGGAGACGCTGCCCGGTATCGGGCCCGTGCTCGCCGAGGCGATCGTCGCCGAGCGCGACCGGCGCGGCGGCTTCCGGTCGGTCAACGAGCTGCGCGACGTGCGCGGCATCGGCGATCAGCGCTTCGCCGACCTCGAAGGGCTGGTGACGGTCTGACACCCGTACCGGCGACGGCGCCGATCGCGCTCGTCGCCGGTCTCGTGGCCAGCATCTGCGCGGGGGACCGGCTCGGGCCGGGGCCCGCCCGCGGGCCGATGGTGGTCGGCGCCG
>DASUUL010000316.1:0-3768 GCA_036374115.1 Acidimicrobiia bacterium
GCGGCATCGGATGGTCGATCGCCCAAGGCCTCGTGGCCGCCGGGGCCCGGGTCGCGGTTGCGAGCCGCAAGCCGGAGGCGTGCGAGAAGGCCGCAGCCGCTCTCGTGGAGCGCGGTGGTGACGCGATCGGCGTCCCCACGCACCTGGGCGACGTCGACGCGTGCCGCGCCCTCGTCGACGCGACCGCGGAGCGCTTCGGTCGTGTCGACATCGTCGTGAACAACGCCGCCACCGCACTCTCGCAACCGGTCGGGGAGTTCACCCCCGAGGCATGGGCGAAGGTGTACGACGTGAACCTGCGCGGTCCCGTGTTCCTCGTGCAGGCCGCGCTCCCCCATCTCGACGCGAGCCCCTGCGCGTCGGTGGTCAACGTGATCTCGGCGGGCGCGTTCCTGTTCTCCGCCGGCACGGCCATGTACTCGGGCGCGAAGGCCGCGTTGATGTCGCTCACCCGTTCGTCGGCGGCCGAGTTCGCCCCGCGCGGGATCCGCATCAACGCCCTCGCGCCCGGCACTGTCGACACCGACATGATGCGCAACAACCCGCCCGAGGCGCAGGAGCGGATGGCCAGGACGAGCCTCATGGGCCGCATGGCCTCCCCCGACGAGATGATCGGCCCCGCGTTGTTCCTCGCTTCGGACGCGTCGAGCTACATGACCGGACAGGTCCTGATCGTCGACGGCGGCCTCGTGCCGCACTGAGCACGCAGAGCACACACCATCGGGGGGAACCATGGCGCTGTGGCCCGAGGAGTACGAGGGCCTGCGAGACGAGGCCCGGGAGATGGCCGACCTCATCCGGGAGTACTACGCGAGCGGCGCGAGCGGTGAGGTCGCGACCGACCGGGCCGGGCGGGTGCGCCTCATGCGGGAGGCGCTGGTGGCGCTCGAGACCACGTCGCCGGCCGGCCGCGACGAGGAGATCGCCGGTGTGCCGTGCCGGGTCTTCCGACCCGAAGGGGAGCCCCGCGGCACGTACCTCCACTTCCACGGAGGGGCAATGGTGTGCGGCACGCCCCGTCTCAACGACGAGGACAATGCCGCGCTGTGCGAGCGCCTCCGCGTCTCCGTCGTCTCGGTCGACTACCGGCTGGCGCCCGAGCACCCCTTCCCGGCCGGCTCCGACGACTGCCTGGCGGTCGCCCGCGCCGTGCTCGGCGACACAGCCGGGCCGGTCGTCGTCGCCGGCGAGTCGGCGGGCGGCTACTACGCCGCGCTCACGGCGCTGCGCGTCCGTGACGAGCTCGGCCGGATCGACCGCGTCACCGGCGCCAATCTCGTCTTCGGTGTCTACGATCTCGGCGGCACGCCGAGCGCGCGCGGGACCCGCCCCACGAGCGTGCCCGACCTGCTCGACGACTCCCTGGCCGGGTTCGTCAACGAGTGCTACTTCGCCGATCCCGGGGTCGACGCCCACGATCCCGCCGTCTCACCGCTGTACGCGGACCTCGGCGGACTCCCGCCGGCGCTGTTCACCGTGGGCAGCGCCGATCACCTGCTCGACGACTCGCTCTTCATGGCGGCGCGCTGGGAGTCGTACGGGAACGAGACGGAGCTTGCGGTCTATCCCGACTGTGTCCACGGGTTCACGAGCGTCCCGACCGAGCTCGCCAAGCGCGCCCGGGAGCGCATCGACGCGTTCCTGGAGCGCGCCTTCGGGTAGCGCCTGCTCAGGTGCGTCGTAGCACGACGCCGCGGACGAACGCCGCCTGGCCGGCGTGCTCGAGGTCGTCGTCGATCACGCTCACGAGTCGGACACCGAGCGACACGGGCGGATCCCACCGCTCGTCGACGATCCGATCGAGATCGGTGTCGGTGATCGTCTGCACATATCCGATGGTCTGCTCGTGTACGGCCTCGTAGTAGCCGAGGAGGTCGCTCGCCGCCGCCCGCACCGCGGCGACATCGTCGCTGCTGTGGCCGTAGCCGGTGTCGGCGGGGCCGAAGGGCAACCCGAGGCGCTCCACCCACCCTTGTGCCGTCCAGACCTGGCCGAGCCGGGCGACGTCGGCGACATGGTCGTCTTGGATCCGGGTGAGATGCCACACCAGCCACGCGATGGAGTTGGCCTCGGGATCGACGCGCGCGGCGAGCTGGTCGGGCGTCAGGTCGTGGACGACGCCACGCACGGTGTCGCGGACCCGCCCGAAGGCGTCGGCGAGGAGCTCCGCACTGGTCATTCCATCGGTCCCTTACTCGTCTCTCGTCCCACTCCCTCGACGAACGTCTAGCAGAAGACACCGCCGCCCGGGAGGAGCCGGCGGAGGTGGGGATCGGTCGGCGTCGCCGTCAGACGGCGCGGGCGACGTACTTGGCGACGCAGCCGTCCGGCGAGTACTCGGCAGCCTCGATCTCGAAGCCGCAGCGCCGGATCATGGGCTCGAGGAGCCAGGTGAAGGTCGAGTGCTCGTCCCGCACGTGTTCTTCGAGCTCGGCCCGGCTCCATCCCTGCTCGGCGTCACTCCCACCCGTGGCGCACCACGCGTCGATGCGCTCGTCGGCTTCCGCGGGGTCGAAGCTGTAGACGACGTCCCAGAGACGGAGGACGCCGCCGGGCCGGACCATGCGGTGGACTCGCTCGAGGGCGACGGTCTTCCAGGAGTCGGGAAGGTGGTGGAGGACGTAGCGGGAGTACACGAAGTCGGCCGGGCTCCCACGGTGCTCGTAGGTGAGAAAACCCGATCGCACGACCTCGACGTTCGACAGACCGGACGCGCCGATCTTGGCCGTCAGCTGATCCAGCATCACGAGCGACACGTCGACTGCGACCACGCGGGCGCATACCGACGCAGCGGCGACGACGAACTGCCCCGTGCCCGCGCCGATGTCGACGACTTCCGATCGCTCGTCGAGACCGAGGTTCCCGAGGAGAGCGAGCTCACCGATGGCGTCGGCGTCCTCCTTGGCGTCGTATCTCGAGGCGTGGTCGACATCCAGGTTCTCCCGGCCGGCGCCGGCGACCTCGTCGAGCAACCAGCCCCGGGACGAGCGCCGATGCGTGCGCATCAGGCCATACAACTCGAGGGAGCGTTGCTCGATGTCGGCTTCCGTGGAGCCGTCGTCGTAGGCGGGAGAGATCAGCGGAACAGCCTGCTCCACCCTGACGAGGACGATCGCCTCGACGCGTTGCGCGCCGAGCCCGCTGCGTTCCTCGTAGAAACGGAGGCCCGACTCGTACACCGCGCCGGCCCTGTGGACGGTGGCCGGACCCTTGAACCGATACCCCTTGCGCACGATCGGGTCGACGACGTTGATCTCGACGACGTGGTTGCCGGCCTCGATGTTGGCGACGGTCTGGGGGGAGTGGAGGTGGGCGAACACGAGATGCTCGTCGTCCCACACCGCGGTCGTTCCCTTTGGAGAGAGGTTCGGCGTGCCGTCCGGGCACACCGAGGCCACGTAGCCGAGACGCTGCTCGCGGACGACCCGCTGCATGTCTTCGTCGAGCACGACCGAAGCCTTTGCCGCCGGCCCGGTGCCGCGCAACTCCAAGAAGCGGAGTGCCAACAGCGGAGTGCCGAGGGCGGAGTGCCAAGGCCGGGGTGGAGGCGATCAGGCTCGACGGACGCGGAACCTCAGGCTGGTGCGGGCGCCGACCTCCTCGACCCCGGCCTTCTCGAGGTCACCGCCTTCTCCCCCGCGGCGGCGGTCGCACGCGATGACCGAGGAGACCGTCCCCCATTCCGCGATTGATCTGTGACGTTCGTCACAGTGATCCCGGCCGTCCGGACGTCGACGAGCGTGTCGCTAGCGTCTCCCTTGATGAGCC
>DASUUL010000317.1:0-5113 GCA_036374115.1 Acidimicrobiia bacterium
GCAACTCGCGCATTTTCACCTCGGCAGCCAGATCACCAATATCCGCTCGATCAAGGAGGGTCTCGCTGAAGGTGGCCGCATGTTCGTGGAGCTGGCGATCGACGACTACACGCGCAACAGCTTCGGTGCCGCCCAGGGCGGCGCGTACGGCGCGCTGGCCGCGGCTGCGGCCGAGGCCGCCCTGCAGGCGCCGTGCGGCGGGCCCGTCGAGGCGCTCGACCTCCAGCTCACGTACCTCGAGCTCGGCAAGGTCGGGCCGTTGCGCACGCGGACGACGGTGCTGCGCGCCTCCGGGGACGAGGGCGCCGCGCGGGTCGAGGTGTTCGACATGGGCTCGGGCGGCGTGCGCACGACGTGGGCCACGGTGGGGTGCCGGCGATGAGCCCGAGGTGAGCCCGGAGATGCAGGAGGAGCTCAAGGGCCGGTCGTTCGGCCGCTTCATCGGGATGACGCTGCGCGAGGCCGACGACGGCAGCGGGAGCCCGGTCATCGAGGCGTGGGCGCCCGTCACCGACCTGGTGCGGGGACCGGGCGGCGGCATGACCGCAGGCGCGTTGCTCACGCTGGCCGACGGCGCCGGCGGTCTCTGCGGTGGACTGGCGGTGCTGCCGCGCTGGGTGGTGTCGACGAACCTCATGCTGCGCCTGGCGCGCCTCGACCACGTCGGGCCGATCCGGGCGCGGGCGTCGGTGCTGCGCAAGGGCCGGCGCTCGGGCGTGGTGACCGCGGTCGACCTCCGCGACGAGGGCAACGGCGACGCGCTCGTCGGGGAGGCCGTGCTCACCTCCGCCGCGCTCGAGCCGCCCGCCGACATGTTCGTGCCGTCCCGGCCGGTGAGCATCGACCCCGGCCCGGTCCCGCGGCTCGAGGGTTCCCTGCACGACGCGCTCGGGATCGTGGCCGTCGACCCGCCGGAGGGCTACGCCGCCGCCGTCCGCCTCGATGTGACCGACGACGTGATCAACCCGTGGGGCATCGTCCACGGGGGAGCGACGGCCACGCTCGCCGACGCCGCCGTCGCGGCCGCGGCGCGCGCACATCCGCTCGTCGACGCCGTGATGCACTTCCTGAGCCCGGGTCGTGTCGGCCCCATCGAGGGTGCGGCGCGCGTCGCGGGCGACGGCCTGCTCCGGGTCGACCTCACCGACGCCGGCGCCGGCCGCCGCGTCGCGACGGCGACGGGCAGAGTGAGCTCCGAGGTGGCGGACCTCACACCGTGACGATCGTGCGGCCGGTCGTCGCCCGGGCTGCCATCGCCTCGACGGCCGCGGGCAGCTCGCCGAAGGGCACTGTCCGGCCGACGACCGCTCGCACGGTCTTGCTCCGCACGAGCTCGACGATCTCGCCGCTGATCCGGACGCCGAGCTCGCGCGGCGCCACGTTCCATCCCATCGCCTGCTTGATGCTGGGCACCATCGTCTCGTTCTGGTAGTTGAGCAGCACGCCGCACAGCTTGAAGTTGCCGAGGGCGATGCGCCGCGGCACGAGGAACTGCTCGTCGGCCACCAGCTTGTTGGACGCGAACCCCATCATCAGGTACCGCCCGTTGTACGCGATGCAGTGCATGGACTTCTCCATCACCGCCTCACCGACGTTGTCGAAGACGACGTCGACACCCGCGTTGCCCGTCTCGGCGAGCACGACCTCAGCGAAGTCGTCGGTCCTGTAGTTCACGGCGACGTCTGCACCGAGCTCGCGGCACAGGTGCACCTTCTCGTCGCTTCCTGCCGTCGCGAACACCCGGGCGCCGGCGTGGCGGGCGAGCTGGATGGCCGCGGACCCGGAGCCGCCGGCGGCCGCGTGGACGAGCACGCTCTCGCCGGCGCCGAGCTCGGCCCGGTCGAACAGCCCGAGCCACGCCAGGTGGAAGGGGAAGTAGAGCGCGGCGGCGTCCGGCAGGGGAATGTCGTCGGGCATGTCGAACGTGGCCGCCGTCGGGCACACGGCGAGCTCGGCGAACCCGCCGAACGCGCCCCTGGTGGTGGCGACGACGCGCCTGTCCGCCCATTCCTCCGCACCCGGGCCGCAGGCGTCGACGACGCCCATCACCTCCATGCCGGGGCTGTAGGGGAACTCGGGTCGCACCATCATGTTGCCGCCGGTGATGCGCTCGAGATCGTTGAGATTCAACGGGATCGCCTGCACCCGTACCCGCACCTCGCCGGGCTCCGGAACCGGGACGGGTACCGTCTCGAGCTCGAGCACCTCGAGCGGCTGCCCGTAGCGGTGCACCCGCCAGGCGCGCATCTCCTCGGTGTTGGCCACGGCGCATCATGGCGCGCCGGGAGGTGAGGCCGCGGGCCCGGCGGTCAGCGCAGCTCGAACGCCACTTTGATCGCGCCGGTCTGGTCCTGGGTCGCGAGCGTGGCGAAGGCGTCACGCCACTCGTCGAGCGGGAACGTGTGCGTGAGCATCCCGGTGAGGTCGACCCGCCCACCGACGACGAGGTCGAGGTAGTGCTCGATGCCGTGCTTGCGCACGCCCTCGACCTCCTCGAACCCGAAGGCGTTGGAGCCGACCATCGAGAGCTCCTTGAAGTACAGCGGCGTGTCTTCCCACAGGGTCGGCCCGTGGACGCCGGCCTTCACGATCGTTCCCCGCGCCCGTAGCACCCGGCTCCCCACCTCGAAGGTCTCCCGCTTGCCCACCGTGTCGTAGACGACGTCGATCGCGCCCGGATACGCCATCGGCAGCCCGGCGGCCGGCATCAGCACGCCGCCCGACCACGCCGCCGCCTCCTCGATCACCTGCCGGGCGGGCTCGTGGGCGATCACCTCGGCGCCGAGCTTGCGCGCCATCTCCGCCTGAGCCTCGAAGCGCGCCACCACGAGCACCTCGACGTCCGGGTGCAGCGCCCGCAGGATCGCGGTGGCGCACGTGCCGAGCGCGCCGGCGCCGTACACCATCACCTTTCCCTGCCCGGGCGGCGGGTGCCGGGTCACGGAGTGCAGTGACACCGCGAACGGGTCGGCGAACACGGCGAGCTCGTCGGGCACCGAGTCGGGCACCTTGAAGAGCATCGAGTCGTGCGCCGGCATGAGCTCGGCGTACCCGCCGCTGGCGTCGCTCGACGTACCGGTGTGGATGCCGGGCGCGATCGGGCCCACCTCGAAGTTCCAGCAGAGGGAGAAGTCGCCCGCTGCGCACGCCGGGCAGATCGGGTCGACGCCCCGTGGGGCGCACGAGAGCCACGGGTTCAGCACCACGCGGTCGCCCACCTCGAGCCCCTCGGCCTCGGGCCCGAGCGCGACCACGTCGGCCACGACCTCGTGCCCGAGGACCTGGGGGAACGACACGAACCCGACCATCGGGTTGTCGGGGGAGGCCACCGTCTCGTTCCAGTCCATGAACACCTGCTTGGCGTCGGAGCCGCAGATGCCGGTGAGGCGGGGCTTCGTGACCACCCAGTCGGGGAGCAGGAAACCCGGGTCGTCGGTGTCCATCAGCTGCATGGGCGCCTCGGCGAGGCCCCGCAGCAGGGGATGGTCGGTGTCGGGCTCGGGCCGGGATTCGGGCGCGACGCCGTAGACCAGGGCCTTCATGGG
This sequence comes from Acidimicrobiia bacterium, assembly GCA_036374115.1. Taxonomy (GTDB): domain Bacteria; phylum Actinomycetota; class Acidimicrobiia; order IMCC26256; family JACDBD01; genus JACDBD01. The sequence goes on from DASUUL010000317.1 coordinate 3,546, forward strand.
CTCAATCTACGTTCGCGGCGGGCTACGGTGTCGCCCGCCGCCGTCTCGAAAGGCCTCTCGTGTTGCGCAGACTGCTTCCCGCCCTCGCGATCGCATGTGCGGCCGTGCTCGTCGCCGCGCCCGCGGGCGCGGGCGAGGCCGACGACCAGCAGATCGCCGAGGACGTGAGCCTGACCCTCGACGATTTCCCCGACGACTGGGAGGCCGAGCCCAGCAGCGACCTCGGCGAACCCAGCGGCATCGACGAGTGCGAAGCGCTCGACGACGCGACCGCGACGGCGCTCGAGGTGGCCGCCTACGAGGAGACGCCACTGTTCGTCGACCCCGACGATCCCTCGGGGGAGACGACCGTCGAAGGGGCGGTGTTCGTCTTCCCGAAGGCGAAGGCGGCCAAGCGGTACTTCCGGCCGTACGCCGACGATGCCGCCCGAGAGTGCTTCCAGGCCGTCGGCGACGCCACGGTCGAGGGATATCCCGAGAGCGAGGTCGGCACTTCGGACCTGCGTGTGAGCGCGGGCGACGCCGCCGTCGGCTACCGGCTCGAGATCGAGGGAACCAACGACGCCGGCGTCACCGACTCGGTCGTGCTCGACCTGATCGTCGTGCGCCAAGGCCGCGCCGTCGTGAACCTCGGTGGGCAGGGACCGGAGGAGCCGCCGGATCTCGACGAGCTCATCGACACGGTGCTCGAGCGTCTCGACGACGAGCTCTGACGGACCCCCGAGGGTAGGAGGACGAAACCATGCGCACGTTGCTCGCGCTGACCGCCATGACGTCTGCGGCAGTGCTCGTCGCCGCCCCCGCCGCCGGCGCCGGCGAGGACGAAGACCAGCAGATCGCCGACGAGGCGGTGCTCACCCTCGCCGACCTCCCCGACGGCTGGGAGGAGGGCGACCCGCCCGACGAGGAGGATCCCGCAAAGGGTCTCGTGCCGGCCTGCCGCGCCATCGAGCGCGCCGTCGAGGAGGGCGACGAGCAACCTCGCGCCGAGTCCCCGGACTTCGACGACACCAACGACCCCAATGCGGTCGCGTCGGTGTCGAACGAGGTGATCGTGTTCCCGAAGGTGAAGGGCGCAAAGCGCTACTTGAAGCCGTTCAAGGCCGACGGCGAAGATTGCCTGCTCGGACGGGCCGAGGAGTTCCCGGGGGTGGTCGACGCATCGATCGAGGAGATCGAGGTCACGGGCTTCGGCGACGACGCGCACGGCTACACGGTGTTCGTCACGGTCGAGAGCAACGGCGAGGAGTTCACGTTCGCGAACGACCTCGTGGTTGTGCGGGTCGGTCGCGCCGTTGCGTCCTTCGTCACCGAGAACCTCGACGATCCGCTGCCCGATGGTCCGGACATCGCCGATGTGGTCGTCTCCCGTCTGGAGGACGCCCTCTAGCGCCGCGGGCTCCCTCGTGATCGAACCGAGCGAGGATCCAGGGGCGCCGGCGCCGATCGCCTGGCTGCTCGCGCCAGTCGCCGGGTACGTCGACGCCGTGGGGTTCATCATGCTCGCCGGCATCTTCGTGGCGAACATGAGCGGCAACACCGTGCGGTTCGCGGTCGACATCGGGCAG
>DASUUL010000318.1:0-20482 GCA_036374115.1 Acidimicrobiia bacterium
CTCCGACGTCGAGATCGGCGACGACGTGTGGACGGGCCCGTATGTGTACGTCACCGACGCCAACCACGGGTACGAGGACGTCTCGGAGCCGATCGGCCGGCAGTTCGCAGCCACCCGCCCGGTGCGCATCGGTTCGGGGTCGTGGCTGGGAACCGGCGCGGTGGTCCTGCCGGGGTCGACGATCGGCCGGCACGTGGTGATCGGCGCGGGCGCGGTGGTGGCGGGCGACCTCCCCGACCACTCCGTGGCCGTCGGCAATCCCGCGCGCGTGGTGCGGCGCTACGTCGACGGCGAGTGGGTCTCGGTCGACCGGCAGTGAAGGGGGTCGAGCCCGGCACCCGGAGGGGATCGGGTGCCGGGCTCGTCGCCAGTCGGAGCTGCCATCCGCCTCCGAGGGGGCGGGCTTCGCCCGCACCCGGGCCGCCAGGATTGCGCGGGAGCGGCGAGCGAAGCGAGCGCGACCAGAGGGGTCAGATGGCGTCGGTGCCTTCCTCGCCCGTGCGGATGCGAACAATCCGGCTCACGGGCTTGACCCACACCTTGCCGTCACCGATCTTGCCGGTGCGGGCGGAGGTGACGATGGCGTTGACGACTGCGTCCACCGCGGTGTCGTCGACGAGCACCTCCACCTTCACCTTGGGCACGAAGTCCACGGTGTACTCGGCACCGCGATAGGTCTCCGTGTGCCCGCTCTGGCGTCCGAACCCGGTGACGTCGTTGACGGTCAGGCCGGCGGCACCGGCGGCCTTGAGCGCGTCCTTCACGTCATCGAGCTTGAACGGCTTGATGATTGCCGTGACGAGTTGCATTCGTTGCTCCTCCTATGCTCCAGCGCCCGGCGCACCGGCGCTCGCCATCGCCGCACCGACTCCACCGGCGAGCACGTCGGGGTTGTAGCCGGGCGAACCGTGCTCGGCGACATCGAGGCCCTGGATCTCCTCCTCCTCGGAGACGCGCAGGCCGATCGTGTACTTGATCGCCGCGAAGAGGATCCCTGCCGTGACGGTGACGAAGGCGAAGACCGCGATCACGCCGATGAACTGGCTCAGGAGCTGATCGCCGCCGTCGCCGTAGAAGAGGCCGCCCTCGGTGGCGAAAAGGCCCACCGCGAGCGTTCCCCACGCCCCGCAGACGCCGTGCACGGAGATCGCACCGACGGGGTCGTCGATCCTGATGCGGTCGAAGAACAGCACCGCGAAGACGACGATCACACCGGCGATGGCGCCGATGAAGAACGCGCCCCAGTTGCTCACGTTCGCGCACCCGGCGGTGATGCCGACGAGCCCGGCGAGCAGGCCGTTGCCGGTCATGGCGACGTCGGGCTTCCCGGTGACGATCCAGATCGTGACCATTGCGGCGACCGCCCCCGCAGCGGCGGCGATGAGCGTGGTGACGGCGATCGCCATCACGGCGAGGTCCGCGGCCAGTTCCGAGCCCGGGTTGAACCCGAACCATCCGATCAGGAGGATGAAGACCCCGAGGATCGCCATCGGGATCGAGTGGCCCGGGATCGCCCGGGGTTTGCCGTCGGGGCCGTACTTGCCCAGGCGGGCACCGAGGAACAGCGCACCCATCAGGGCCGCCCATCCACCGGTGCTGTGCACGATCGTCGAGCCGGCGAAGTCGATCATCGGCGTGTCCATGTCGAGGAGCCAGCCGCCGCCCCACAGCCAGTGCACGACCACCGGGTAGATGAACGCCGTGATGGCGACGGTGTAGATCAGGTAGCTGCGGAACTTCGTGCGCTCCGCCATCGCCCCCGACACGATCGTCGCCGCGGTCGCGGCGAACGCCACCTGGAAGATGAAGTACGTCGGGAGGGTCAGCGGTGCGAAGTCGAAGTAGTCCGGGTTGAGCGCCCAGCCCTTCCAGCCGAGAAGGCTGTTCCCCTCACCGAACGCGATCGTGAAGCCGACGAGTGCGAACACGAGCACCCCGACGCTCATGTCCATCAGGTTCTTCATCACGATGTTGCCGACGTTCTTCCCCCGGGTGAGCCCTGCCTCCACGAGGGCGAAACCCGCCTGCATGAACAACACGAGGACGGCGGCGACGAGGATCCAGATGTTGTCGAGGATCACCTGGGTCTCGATCACCTCGCCCGCAGCGAAAGCCGGTGTTGCCCCGCCGACGACGGCGAGAACTGCCAGCACCGGCACGAGCAGCAGCTTTCGTCTCACCTACCCCTTCCTTCCCTTCGACGCCACGAAACGGCACCGAGGCCGGACTGGTCCGGCCTCGGGTACGCCGATCGGAACGTACGGGGTCAGGGTGTCGGCACGGTCTCGGCGACGTTTCGGCGTCATGCCGCGTCACTGTCGGCAATCTGACCGCGACGGGTGCCAAAGCCGCCAGAAGGTGACGTGAAGCTGGCGGTTCCCCGCCGGGGACGGTCGCGCCCCCGGCGGGGATGCTGCCTCGGGCTCAGCCCCCCGCGGGCGACGGGTAGTCGGGCGGCTGGTCCTCGGGCGCCAGCTCGGTGAGCAGCGTCACCGACGAGGCGTCGTCGTAGAGCCCGCTCCCGGACGCGCTGGGCCAGTTCCGAAGCGTGTAGCGCTCGCCGCCGTTGGCGTAGCGGTACTGGCCCACGCCCTGGGCGCCGACCTCGTCGGGGCCCTCCAGGGTGGGATCCCACCAGATCAGCGCGGCGTCCTCGTTGCCCGAACGGTCGACACCGGGGAAGAGACCCGTGCGGCCCCAGGACTGGAGCGGGAGCAGCGGTGTCCCGCCGGTGGGCGGCGACCGGAACAGGCCCTCACCGTACGTCTCGGGTGTGAGGTCGGGCCCCGCCAAGGTGATCCCGGTGAACAGCTGGGCGATGCTCGGCGCGATCACGCCGTACGTGTTGTTCGGCGGGGGCGTCCCGTGGAACCACTGGTACAGCGAGTAGTAGGGGTCGATCTCCTCCTCCTCGAGCGCACCGGTGAGCTGCACGCCGAACGCGTTCACCCATTGGGCCTGGTCGAACGTGCGGGCGAAGATGGCGGTGTCGGCGAGCACGTTCGGACCGATGATCCACTCGGGGAAGTAGTCCTGGGCGGTGGCCTCGCTCGTGAACGACGCCGGCATGATCGGGTCGCCGGTGAAGATCAGCGTGGTGACGCCGGCCTCCTTGAACCGCGTGATCACCGTTCGGGCGATCTCCTGGGCCCGGTTGAGGTCGAGGAAGAACTCGGCGTCGGTCTCCACCTCGATGCCCCGCTCGTCGAGCCCGTCGACGAGGGCGTTGAAGTTGCCCTCGTACTGGTTCTCGGCGTTGTTGTAGTGGAGGATGCCGTACACGCGCTCTTGCTCCTGGAGCGCGGGGTCACCGGCGTATTGGGCAGGCTCGCCGGGAGGCGCCTGCTTGCTCACCATCTCCGCGGTCAGTACCGCCGCCTGCTCCGGTGCGATGCCGTTCGTGTACAGGTACGGCGCGTGGTCCTCCAGGAACTCGGTCGACATCGCGAGCGCGCAGGTCCCGATGCACACGACGCCGCGTGCCGCCAGCTCGTCGGCGAACGTCGGGATCGCGAGCTGGGGACCGCCCCACACCGCGAACGGCTCCTTGTCGGCGATGGCGATGGCATCGGCACGGGCCGCTTCGACGTCGGAGGAGGCCCCCGACCCCACGAAGCACTCGACCACGACCTGGCGGCCGTAGAGCTCGTAGTACTCGTTGAACATGTCGACGTACCCCTGCGCCGTCTCGCACGCGGTCTCGGGGCTCACCTCGGCGCCGGCGCCGCGGATCGTCGCCGACAGCAGCGGGTCGGCGGCGGGGTCGGTCTGGTAGTAGACGACCTTGATCTCGTCGGCGGTCACGCCCGGCGAGGTGGCGCCGCCGTTGTCGCCGTCGAAGGGCTCGACGCACGGCGCCGCCCGCAGGAGCGGGATCGCGACCTGCCCGGTGTCGGGGTCGCAGTTGTCCCCGAACTCCACGTCCTCGCCGAGCAGATCGGCCTTCTCGGGCGTCATCGGTCCCGAACGGATCAGCTGCTCCTCGCTGCCGACGTCCGCGCCGGCGGTGTCGTCGTCGTCGCCGTCGTCGTCGCCGGCGAACACGACGGTCACGAGCACGATGACGAGGACGATGACGATGATCAGTCCGAACGGGCCGTACCGGCGCAGTGCCCGTGCCGTCCCGGTCTGGTTGCTGGGCATGAAACGCTCCTTCTCGCGGACTCTTGATGGGCAGACGTCAGTTGGGTGCGTCGCCGCCGCTGAGCGCGGTGTCGAGCACGACGTTGGCACCGGAGCGGGCGATCGACGCTTCGCTGGTACCGAGGTAGGAGGCGATCACGGCGGGGTCGTTCACGACCTGGTCGGGGCGGCCCTCGGCGATCACGGCCCCGAGGTCGAGGGCGACGATGCGGTCGGCGACCGACGACAGCAACGGGAGGTCGTGCTCGATCACCAGGAGGCTGGCACCGAGGGCGTCGCGGATCTCCACCAGGAGCGGTGCGAGCGCCTCGGCCTCGCGCTGGGCGATCCCGCTCGACGGCTCGTCGAGGAGCAGCACCTGGGGGCCGTGGGCGAGCGTGCAGGCGAGGTCGACGATCCGGCGGCTGCCCGTCGACAGCTCGTGTACGAACTTGTCGCGGAAGGCACCCAGCCTCATGAGCTCGACGAGCTCGTCGACGCGCTCGTCGACGTGCTCCTCCGAGATCGCGACCGTAGGGAAGTGCAGCGCCGCCGCGAGCGGGTCGCGCACCTCGACCTGGCGCTCGAGCGCGACCGCGATCGTCTCCTGCACCGTCAGCGCCGGGAACAGGCGCCCGTCCTGGAAGGAGCGTCCGAGGCCGAGCCAAGCTCGCGCCTGGGCGGACCGGCGGGTCAGGTCGTGCACGGTCCCGTCACGGGTGAGCTCGATCCGGCCGCCGTCGGCGGGCAAGAAGCCGGAGACGATGTCGAAGAGGGTCGTCTTGCCGGCGCCGTTGGGGCCGATGAAGCCCACGATCTCACCGGGCGCGACCGTCAGCGACACGCCGGACACGGCCGCGATCCCGCCGAAGCGCTTCGACACGTCGCGGATCGCGAGGCGCACCGGTTGCTCGGGCGCGGCCGGCCTCGCGGCGCCGTCGCCGTCTCGGCGCCCTCCGTTGGGGGCGTTCGCCATCGCGACGGTCCCGCTCGCCGCCCCTTCGAGGAACACCGAGCGCATCACGTCGGGCCGTTCGAGGAGCTCGGCGGTCGGACCGTGGAAGCGGATCTCACCCTTCTCCATGAAGTACGCGGTCTCGGCGATCCCGAGGGCCAGGTTGACCGACTGCTCGACGAGGATGATGGTCGTGCCCCGGTCGCGGATGCCCTGCACGATCTCGAGGAGCTGCGCGATCACCGTCGGTGCCAGCCCCAGCGACAGCTCGTCGATCATCAGGAGCCGGGGCCGGGAGATGAACGCCATGCCCAGCGTGAGCATCTGCTGCTGGCCGCCGGAGAGGTTGCCGGCCGGCTCGTGGAGCCGGTCCCGGAGCACGGGGAAGTAGTCGAAGACCCGCTCGACGGCTTCCCGGGTCTCGCGGGCATCGTGGCGGTGCAGCCAGCCGGCGAGGCGGAGGTTCTCGGCCACCGTGAGCGAGGGGAACACCCCCTGACCGCCGGGGACCTGCGTCACGCCCCGGGCGGCGATCTCGTCGGGTGGCGTGTGCGTCATGTCGCGCCCGTCGAAGATGACGGCGCCGCCGCTCGCCTCGACGAGACCCGAGACTGCCTTCAGGAGCGTCGACTTCCCGGCGCCGTTCGTGCCGAGCAGCGCGACGATCTCGCCCTCGTCGACCTCGAGGTCCACACCGAAGAGCACCTGCACGCCGTCGTACTCCACGTCGACGCCCCGGAGGAGGAGCAGCTTCACGCGGCCGCGGGCGCGTTCGTACGCGACTTCCGACTGGGCCGCGGCCGCGGTCCACACCCGCTTCATGTCGGCGTTCACCTGGTTCCCGGCCGACGCCAGGATCAGCCCGCCCACGAGGAACACCGGCACGATCAGCAGCAGCGCCGGGCGGATGCCCCACGAGTCGCCCAGCCCGCCGATGATCGGCAGCAGGAGCAGGCCGGGCACGACCCAGATCGCGGCCACCGCGAAGCCGAACGCGCGCACCTTCGGCGGGACCGTGAGCGAGAGCGCGGTGTAGATCCCCGGTGCGAGCAGGCCGAGGCAGCCCGAGATCACGACGTTCGTGGCGATCGCGATCGGGAGGTTGGGCGCCTGCGAGAAGACGATCCAGGCTGCCGCCACGACCATGGCGACGATGGCGAGGAAGCGCAGCACGAGCGCGGGGTCGCGAGCGAGCAGGCGGGTCGCGATCGGGATCCCGATGAGGAACCCGGCGATCTGGGCCGGCTCGGCCACGGCGGCGACGATGCCCCGCTCGACCTCGTTGAGGCCGAAGACCTCGTCGTAGAAGAGCGCGCCCAGGGTCAACAGCCCCACGATGGCGACGGCCAGGAAGGGGAGCGAGTAGAAGACGCGCCGGAGGGTGCGCACCTGCCACACGATGCGCCACGACTCCGCCCACGACGGCGGCTGCTCCTCGGTCTCGACCGCGTGCTCGCTCGCGCCGGCGGCGCGCCGTTCGAACGCCCCCCGGACCGGGTTGGGAAGCCGCGTCGCGAGCACCACGAAGACCGCGGTGGGGATGGCGAAGAGGATGAACGGCGCCCGCCATCCGAAGAAGTAGGCGAGCAGGCCGCCCCCGAGCGGCCCCAGGAACTGGCCGACCGGGTTCGCGGCCCGGTGGACGGCGTAGACCTTGGGGCGGACGGGGATGTCGTAGTAGTCGGCGATGAGCGAGTTGTGCACCGGGTCGTTGACCGCGCGACCCAGCCCGGACCCGGCGCGCGCGATCGCCAGCATCACGACGGTGACCGCGAACCCGGTCAGGACCGAGAACATCCCCCACGCGACGCCACCGAGCACCGCGAGACGGGTGCGGTTGAGGCGGTCGGCGTAGAAGCCGATCGGCATCGCCAGCAGGAGCGCGGCGACGAACGAGAGGCCGACGACCGTGAGGATGCCCTGGAGGTCGAGCCCGAAGTGGTCGCGGATCTCCGGGAGCAGGATCCCGAAGGCCGTACGGTCGAGCTCGTCGACGGCGTTGAGGCCGAACAGCACGAACAGCGGGAAGAACGGCGCACCTCCGGTGGTGCGGTCCATCCAGCCCCGGACGCGCGTCGCCGGTCTCATGGCGACAGCTCCGCCGGCGCACGCTCCGCCGCCTCCTCGACGGCCTCGCTCGCGGCGGCCTGGGACAGCGCGGGCTCGGGCTCGCGGCGGTCCGCGACCAGGCTCGGCACGAGGAGCTGGCGCCGGGCGGCGATCCGGCGCAGCAGCCAGTCACGCACGTCGTAGATCACCGAGCCGAGGCCGCTCGGCAGGATCATGAGGACGAGGAGGAGGCCGCCGCCGGTGGCGAGGAACTGCCACCGCAGCGGGAGGAAGAAGTCGACGCTGCGTACGTAGGCGGCGCCGAGGAGCGCGCCCGGGATCGACCCCAACCCGCCGATCACGACCATCGAGAACACCTGCAGGCTCTCCTCGGGCGCGTAGGTGGTGGCGAGCAGGCCCGTGTGCTGGTGCACCAGGAGCGCGCCGGCGAACGCGGCGAGGAAGCCCGAGATGGCGAAGCCGGCCAGGCTCGTACGGGTGGCGTCGATGCCGTAGGCCCGGGCGGCCCGCTCGTTCTCGCGGATGGCGATCAGCGCCCGGCCGGTTCGGCTCCGCCGCAACCCGAGCACGACCACCAGCGCGAGCAGGAGCGCGACGAGCGTGAGGTAGTAGAAGCGCGTCTCGGTGGTGACGTCGACGACACCGAAGACGTCGGGACGGTCGATGCGGAACGCGGGCAGCAAGTCCTCGAAGAACTCCCGGTTCAGCGCGTAGGCCCAGACGAAGAGCCCGAACGCCAGCGTGCTGACGGCGAGTGTGAGACCACGCCGCCGGATCGCGGGATAGCCGACGACCACGGCCACCGCCGCGCCCGCGACGCCGGCAGCCAGCACCGCGAGGGAGAGATCCCAGCCGGAACGGTCGGTGATCGCGCCGCCGACCGCCGCGCCCACCCCGACGAATCCCATCTGCCCGAGGCTGACCTGGCCGCCCCAGCCGGTGAGCACGACGAGCGAGAGCCCGATGATGCCGAACAACACGATGACGGCGGCCAGGTTCGTGCGGCTGTCGCTGAGCCACACCGGCACGGTCAGGAGCACGCCCGCGACCACCGCCAGCGCGGCGAACCGGATCAGGCGCACCTCCCAGAGCCCGGCGAGCTCGCGCGGGATCGGGCGGACCTCGCGCACCGCCTGCCACGTCGAGACCTCACCTTCGGCGACGCGCGCTGCCGCCGGCCGGGGCACGAGCAGCAGCGCCAGGAGCACCACGACGAAGAGGACGACGTAGTTGAACGCCGGGTCGTTGCCGTCCTGGAACGTCATCGACCGGTCGAGGATCCCGAGGCCGATGGCGGCGGCCGCGATCGTCGTGAACCGGTCCATGCGCCCGATCACCACCGCGGCCAGCGCCTGCAACAGGAACACCGGTCCGAGCACGCTGCCGAGCGGGAGCCCGACCGCGCCGGCGCGCAGGAACATGCCTGCGAAGGCCAGCACCGTCGCCACCACCCACACGACCGTGTGGAGGCGCCGGACGGGGATCCCGAGCGTGGCCGCGCGGTCAGCCCGCTCCGCACCCGCGCGCACCGCGATCCCGGTCGCGCTGCGGTTCAGCCACAACGCCATCGCCACGAACGCGGCGGGGATCACCACCATCGCGATGACGTCGTTGCCGTTGAAGATCGTGCCGGCAACGTCGAAGCGCAGCGTGAACGGCGGCTCCAGGCGCGATTGCTGCAACGCCGTCTCGCCGAAGGCCTCGGGGAGATACAGGGCCGCTCCCACGAGCACCTGCGACAAGCCGATCGTGGCCACCGTCAGGATCAGGCGCGGTGCCCGGAAGAACCGCCGGATGATGAGGGTCTCGACGAGGACACCGAGGACGATGGCGGCGGCGAGCCCGGCGGCGACCGCCAGGAAGTAGTTGATCCCCGTGCTGATGATGAGCATCACCACGAGGGTTGCGGGCACGGTTCCGAGATCGCCCTGGGCGAAGTTGATGACGCGGTTCGCCCGGTAGATCAGGGCGATGCCGAGCGCCACGAGGGCGATGCGGCCACCGGCGAGCGCGCCGTCGAGGAGGACGCCGAGCGGCGCCGGCCACGGCCACACCCGCACCGCGATGAACAGCACCGCGACGGGGACGAGAACGGCGAGCGCGTCGGCGGGCCGGATGGCCGCGAGCGCGGGAAGCACGGCCCGCGTCGCTCCGGAGCGCTCCGTGTCGCGCAACGGTTCCCCCCTCGCTTGTCGCAGCTCGACCCTACGTGCCTGCCCGCGCCGACGGCTCGCGGCCCGTGCTCGTGACGAAGTCGACCACCACCAGGGCGAGCTCCTCGCCGAGATCCTCCTGCAGGAAGTGGCCGCCGCCGGCGAGCGTGGTGTGTGCCTGCCCGCGTGCGCCCGGGATGTCGGCCTGGAGCACGCGCTCGGCGCCGGCGGTGATCGGATCGGAGTCACTGAACGCGGTGAGGAAGGGCGTCTCCAGCTGCGAGAGCACCTCCCATGCCTTCCGGTTGGCCTCGGACGCGGGGTCGTCGGGCGAGGTCGGCACCAGCACGGGGAACTGGCGCGCCCCTTCCTTGTAGGACTCGTCGGGGAACGGGGCGTCGTAGGCGGCGATGACGTCCTCGGGGAGATCGGAGACACAGCCACCGTTGACGATCCTGCCCACGGGGAACTCGGGCGTCTCCTGCGAGAACTTCTGCCACGCCAGGAAGGCGTCGCCCGGATTGCGGTCGCCGGTGGGGAGGAACGTGTTGGCGGCGACCACCCGGGCGAAGCGCTCGGGGTGCTCGGCAAGGAGCCGCAGCCCGATGAGGCCGCCCCAGTCCTGGCACACGAGCGTGATCCCGCGCAGGTCGAGCGCCTCGACGAGGGCGCGCATCCAGTCGACGTGGCGCTGGTAGGTGTAGTCGCCGCGGTCGGCCGGCTTGTCGGAGCGCCCGAAGCCGACGAGGTCGGGGGCGACGGCGCGCTGACCGGCGGCGGTGAGGACGGGGATCATCTTCCGGTACAGGTAGCTCCACGAGGGCTCGCCGTGCAGCAGCAGCGCGGGGTCGGCGGTGGGCTGCCCTTCGTCGAGGTGGTGAACGCGGAGCTCGCCGCCGTCACCGTCGGGCACGCTCACGTAGTGGGCGTCGAACGAGAACCCCGGCAACGACGCGAAGCGCTCGTCGGGAGTGCGGAGCACCTGCATCAGCGGGCCTCCCGAGGGGCGAGCAGGCGCGTGAGCATGTCTCCCACCACCTGCGACGCGTCCTCGAACGAGAGGCCGTGGTTGGCGCGCAGCGTCTCCCAGGTGGGGCCGTTCGACGCGACGTCGGTGGCGGCGGCGAGGCGCTCGCGGTCGCGGCCGGAGTGGCGATCGAGCTCCGGGGCGAACACACGCTGCACCTCGTCACGCGCCGCCTTGCGCACGGCCTGCATGACCTTGGCGAGGGTCGGGGAGAAGGGCTCCTGGAGGAGTGCAGCCTGGCGAACGGCCCGGCTCGCCTCCATGAGCCGGCATCGCTGGGCGACGAAGGCGCCGATCCGGTCGGCGAGGGGGCCCTCCGTGGGGAGCCGCGAGATGTACCCGGTCATCCGCTCGTACTGCTTGCCCGCAGCGGCGGTGAAGAGGTCTTCGAGGTCGTCGAAGTGCACGTAGACCGAGCGCAGCGACACCCCGGCGCGGTCGGCGATCTCGCGTGCGGTCGGGCGCGGGTTGCCATCGTCGATCAGTGCGAGCAGGGCCTCGACGACGGTCTCACGCGTGCGCGCCGCCCGGGCCGCGCGCCCGTCGGTGGTGCTCGTCGTGGCTGCCACAGGCGGGTCAGGGTAGGGTTTTTTCACTGGCTGTGCAATGGCCGCGTGACCGCGGTCATGGTGCAGGAGCGACCGCTTCGGTCCATCATCTGGTGATGGGGCTCCTCCGGGTGACCACCCGTTCCGGGAACATCACCGTCATCGGCGAGGACCGCGACGACGTCGTCGTCGACCGGGGGCCCGAGCCCGAGGTCGGCCCGGACGGCGCCGTCACGGTCACCGGGCGCTCGGGGGCGACCGTCGTGCGCTGTCCCGCCGGCACCGACGTGCGGGTGGGCACCGGCTCCGGCGACGTCGTGCTCCGGGGCCGGCTGGGAGACGCGCGGGCGACCACCGGGAGCGGGAAGATCGAGGCCGAGCACGTCGAGCGTCTCGACGCCCGCACGAAGTCGGGATCGTTGACCGTCGAGTACTGCGGTGGCGACTGCCAGCTGCACACCGGGAGCGGGTCGGTGCGGGTCGGGCGAGCCGGCGACGTCGACGTGGGCGTGGGGTCGGGCTCCGTGGAGGCGGGCGAGGTCACCGGCGGGAAGGTGCGGGCGAGCAGCGGGAGCGTCGACGTCGGGCTCTCCGGCGGCGGCGAGCTCGAGGTGCGCGCCCACTCCGGGTCGGTGCGGGTCACCGTGCCCGAAGGGATGCGACCGAGGACCTCGCTCAAGTCGGGCAGCGGCGCCGTGCGCTGCGACTGCGAGACCGGCAAGGACGGCAAGGTCGAGGTCAAGACCGAGAGCGGCAGCATCGTCGTCGCGCCGCGATGAGCACGAGGACGGGCGAGGGCGCGGTCGCGTTCACCGACATCGTCGGGTTCACGGAGTTCACCGCCGACCGCGGTGACGCCGGCGCACTGGTGGTGCTCGACGCCCAGGATCGCATCGTCCGCGCCGCCCTGCCCACGGGTGCGCGGATCGTCAAGGAGCTCGGCGACGGCCTGATGCTGTGGTTCCCGGAGGCGGCGGCGGGGCTGGCCGCCTGTCTCGACCTGCGGGAGGAGTTCGAGGCCGCGACCACCGACGATCTGCCCCTCTGGGTGCGGATGGGCATGCACTGGGGCTGCCCGACCGCGCGCGGCGAGGACCTCGTCGGTCACGACGTGAACATCGCCGCCCGCATCGTCGACGTCGCCGGCCCCGGCGAGCTCCTGGTGTCGGAGCACCTGTGCACGGCGATCGACGACGAAGTCCCGGGCCTGGAGCTCGAGGAGCTGGGCCCCGTCGTGATGAAGGGGATCCCCGATCCCGTGGGGTTGTTCCGGGCGACGAAGCGGGCGCGGTGACGCGGCCGCACCGACACGGCCGCCCTAGGCGGTCTCCCAGATCAGGATCTCGCCGCCGTCCTCACCACCGGTGAGGGTGCGCGTGCCGGCGTCGGTGAGGCGGGCGGCGTCGCCGGCCGCGAGGGTGTCGCCGCCGGGGCCGCCGAACGCGGCCGCGCCCCGGGCGACGAACACGTGCACGTGGCGGGCGTCGGGCACGGCGACCTCCTCGCCGGGTGCGAGACGAGCCACCCACAAGGTCGCCTCCCGCTGGTGCAGGTGGAGGGCGCCGTCGTGGTCACGCCCCGACGCCACCGCGACGAGACCGCCCCGGCCCAGCTCGGCCGTGAGATCCCGCTCCTCGTACCCGGGGTCGACACCCGTGGTGTCGGGCAGCACCCACATCTGCACGAGGTGGAGCTCGTCGGCGGGGCTGGGGTTCGCCTCGGAGTGACGGATCCCCCGCCCGGCGCTCATCCGCTGGGCCAGCCCGGGGTAGATGCGCCCGACCGTGCCCGTGCTGTCGCGGTGCTCGAGCTCGCCTGCGAGCACCCACGTGACGATCTCCATGTCTTGGTGGGCGTGCGTGGGGAAGCCGGCGGACGGGCGGATCACGTCGTCGTTGTTGACCAGGAGCAGCCCGTGGTGGGTGTTGGCGGGGTCGTAGTGCGGGCCGAAGCTGAAGCTGTGCCACGAGTCGAGCCAGTCGGTCGTGGTGTGGAAGCGCTCGTGGCGACGGCGGACGTCGACGGTCACAGTCCCTCCAACGAGCACGCTCGGGCTGATCTTCCCCGGTAGCCTCCCCTGCTCATGCGGGGGCTTCGGTCGTGGGCTGCGCTCACGGTGGCGGGCGTGCTCGCGGCCGCGTGCGGCGGCGGCTCGTCGGACGGCGAGGAGGTCCGGATCCGACCGGCCGAGGTCCGGCGGTTCCTCGAACAGGACCTCAACGAGGGCGCGCAGACGCCCGTCGACGTCACCGGCGTGCGGTGCCCGCGGACCACGACGGAGGGCGACACCGCCCGCGCCACCTGCGAGGTCACCATCGACGGCACGGCGGTGGACCTCGCCGTCGAGCGCACCGGCGGTCGCTTCGCCCGTACCGAGGCCGTGGTGGTCGTACCCAGCCTCGAGACGTTCGTGGCCGCGCAGTACGACGCCCGCCTCGGGCTCGCGGTGCTCGTCGACTGCGGGGAAGCGGAGCTCCTGCCGGTGGTGCCGGGCGAGACCATCGCCTGCACCGCCACCGACGGCCAGGGCGCCACCCTCGCGCCGGTGGTGGTGGTCGAGGACCTCGCCGGCAAGGTCAGCGTCACCCTCACATGAAGGGCCGTCAGCCGCGGACGAGCTTGGTGCCCTGCTCGCGCAGCTGGTACTTGAGCACCTTGCCGGTGGCGTTGAGCGGGAGCTCGTCGACGATCTCCACCCGGCGGGGCGCCTTGTAGTTCGCCATCTCCGTGCGGCACCACGCGACGAGCTCGTCGGGGGTGGCGCTCGCACCGGGACGCAACACCACGAAGGCCATACCGACCTCGCCCATGCGGTCGTCGGGAACTCCGACCACGGCCACCTGCGCGATCGCCTCGTGGCGCAGCATCAGGTTCTCGATCTCGGCCGGATAGGCGTTGAACCCCCCGACGATGAACATGTCCTTCGTGCGGTCGGTGATGCGCAGGTAGCCGCGCTCGTCCATGACGCCGACGTCGCCGGTGTGGAGCCAGCCGTCGGCGTCGACGGTGGTGGCCGTCTCCTCGGGGTCGTCGAGGTAGCCCTGCATGACGTTGTAGCCCCGGATCACGACCTCGCCGGGCTCGCCGTGCGCGACTTCGCCGCCCCGGTCGTCGACGACCCGGACCTCGACGCCCGGGATCGCCCGTCCCGACGTGTTGGCGATCGTCTCGGGGTCGTCGTCGTAGCGGCACATGGTGGCGATGCCGCACGACTCCGTGAGGCCGTAACCGGTGATGATCGTCTCGAAGGTGAGCTCCCTGCGCATGCGCAGGATCAATTCGACCGGAATCGCGGCCGCGCCGGTCACCGAGAGCCGCAGGCTGGAGATGTCGTACCGCTCGCGATCGGGAAGATTGAGGATCGTCTGATACAGCGTGGGCGGGCCCGGGAGCATGGTGATGCGGTCGCGTGCCACCCGTTCGAGAACGGCCGAAGCCTCGAACACGGCGTGCGGCAGGATCGTCGCACCCATCATCAGCGACGCCAGCCACCCCGCTTTGTACCCGAAGGCGTGGAAGAACGGGTTGACGACGAGATACCGGTCGCCCTCGCGCAGCCCGACGACCTCGCTCCAGTCGCGGTACGCCCGCAGCGTCTGCGCGTGCGTGCACATCACGCCCTTCGGGTTCCCGGTGGTGCCCGACGTGAACATGACGTCGGAGAGGGCGTCGGGCTCGACCGAGAGCTCGAACTCCTCGGCTTCCTCGCTGGAGACCACTTCGCCGCGCGTGACGAAGTCGTCCCAGGTGACGGCGCCCGCGGGCGTCTCGCCACGGAGCACGACGATGGTCGACAGGTCGGGGAGCTCGTCGGCGACGTCGACGGCGTCGCGCAGCAGCGCGACATAGTCGGTGTCGAGGAAGTTGCTCACGGTGAGCAGCACGCGCACGCGTGCCCGCCCGAGGATGTAGGCCGCCTCCCGGCCCTTGAAGCGCGTGTTCAGCGGCACCAGGACGGCGCCGGCCGACTGGGCGCCGATGGCGGCCACGACCCACTCCCAGAGGTTCGGTGCCCAGACCGCAACCCGGTCACCGGGCTCGATCCCGTGGGCGAGGAACGCGCGCGCGGCTTCGTGCGCCGCCGCGGCCAGCTCCGGGAACGTCAGGGTGAGATCGGCGTCGACGTCTACGATCGCCTCCCGAGTCGGGAACCGGGACGCGCTGCTCCGCACGAGTCGGGGGATCGTGCCCCACTCGAGATCGCCACGCACGCTCGTCTCGGCCATCACCGCTCACGCTATCGCCGCACGCCGGCGACCGACCAGGAAGGACGCCGTGCCCGAGCTCATCCGTGTCACCGACCCCGCCGGCGGCGTCGCCCGCATCACCCTCGACCGCGCGGAGAAGCGGAACGCGCTGTCGATCCGGCTGCGAGACGAAGTCTCGGACGCGCTCGACGCCCTCGGCGGCGACGACGCCGTGAAGGTGGTCGTGATCGCCGCCGCGGGCGACGTGTTCTCGGCCGGCTTCGACCTGCGCGAGTTCGAGCAGCCCGAGCTCGCCGACGAGCTGTGGGCGTCGAGCGACCGCTTCCACTCGACGGTCCTGCGGTTCCCGTTGCCGCTCCTGGCGGCGGTCAACGGACCGGCGTTGGCAGGCGGTTTCGACCTCGCGGTGATGTGCGACATCCGGGTGGCCTCCGACACCGCTCGCTTCGCCCATCCCGAGATCACCTTCGGCGACGTCGTGTTCGGGCCGCTCCACGACGCCGTCGGTGGGGCGGTGGCGCGCGACCTGTGCTTCACCGGCCGGGTCGTGGAGGCCGCCGAGGCGAAGACGCTCGGGCTGGTGTCGAGCGTGGTTCCGCGTCCCGAGCTCGACGCCGAGGTGTCGCGGTTCACCGACCACATCGCCCGCGCGTCCCGTGACGTGCTCCTGCGCACCAAGGCCAAGGCAATTCGCCGCGCCGGGGTGGTGGGAGAGGCCACACTCGACCTGTGACCCGGTCGCGCTCGCTGCGCTCGTCGCTCCCGCACGGTCCCGGCGGCCCGGGAGCCGGGAGACCCGGCCCCCTCGCAGGCGGCCCCCTCGCAGGTGGGTGGCAGCTCCTCCCGACCGATGGGTGATCTCGAGCGCGACACCGCCGTCGAGACGGTCGAGAGGTCGACCGGCCGCTACCGCGCTCGCCTGAGCCGCGACTGGGAGATCTGGGGGCCGAACGGCGGTTACCTCGCCGTCGTCGCGTTGCGGGCGGCGGGCACCCACACGCGCCTGGGCCGGCCCGCCAGCTTCACCTGTCACTTCCTCGGCGTGGCCGACTTCGACGACGTGGACCTCGAGGTCCGACCGCTGCGCGAGTCGAAGCGCGCCGCGTCGCTGGCGGTGACCATGCGCCAGCACGACCGGCCGATCCTCGAGGCCGTCACCTGGGTCGTCGGCGACGTCGACGGCCTCGAGCACGACGCCGCCCCGCTCCCGGCCGGCGTGGCGCCTCCCGACGAGCTGCCCGCCATCGGCGAGCTCGTCGGGTCGAGCCCGAGCGCGTACCACCGCTTCTGGAGCAACTTCGAGGAGCGCCCGCTGACGTTCATCCGGAACTGGGAGGAACGCGAGCCGGGTGACCCGCTCGTGCGGTCGTGGTTCCGCTACGTCCCTCGCGACACGTTCACCGATCCCTTCGTCGACGCCGGGCGTGCCCTGCTGCTCGTCGACACCCTCGGGTGGCCCGCCGCCGTGCGCGCCCACCGCCCGGAGCTCGCCTACTACGCCCCCAGCATCGACGTCTCCGCCCGCTTCCACGCGCGGGCACCCGAGTCTCCCTGGTTGCTGGTGGAGGCACGCTCGCCGGTGGCTCGCGACGGGCTCGTCGCGGCGGCGGCCTCCGTGTGGTCGACCGACGGGAGGCTCGTGGCCTCCGGCGGCCAGCAGATGCTGTGCCGGCCGATGAGCCTCCAAGGCGGTTGAGCGGCGCGCCGGTCCGGAAGGACCGCCCAAACCCTCGAGGGCTCCCGTCCGTAGTGCGGGGGAGGGCCCAGGGTGGGCCCGCCGAGGGGAGTACCGATGCGGAGAGGGCTTGGGGTCATGGCCGCCGTCGCGGCGCTGGTGGTGGGTGTCGCCGCCTGCGGCGACGACGACTCGGACGACGCCGGCGACGGCGGGTCCCAGACGACGGCGACCACCGCGGATGCAAGCGACTCCACCGCGGCCGCCGGTCCCGCGACGGTGAGCACCGCCGAGACCGACCTCGGCGAGGTCCTCGTCGACGGCGAGGGCCTGACGCTCTACCTGTTCACCAACGACCAGGGCACCACGACGAGCGCATCCGAGGGTGTCCAGCAGGCATGGCCGCCGCTCACGGTCGAGTCGGCGGACGAGGTCGTCGCAGGCGACGGCGTCGACGAGGCGCTCCTCGGGACGGCCGAACAGGCGGATGGTCGGATCTGGGTGACCTACAACGGCCACCTGCTGTACCGGTACGCGGCCGACACCGGCCCGGGCGACACCGCGGGGCAGGGAGTCGGAGGGGTGTGGTTCGCGGTCACGCCCGCGGGCGAACCGGTCTCCTGACACTCGGCCCGCGTGCGCGGGCGCGTCGACGCACGCGCCCGCGCACGCGGCCCCTTCCCGCCCGGCGGCGCACCCGCCTACGCTCCCACCGTGGTGCGGAGGAGCGTCCCCGGCGGGGCCGTCCCGGGTATCCCGGGGCCCGGCGACCGGGCCCGATGATGGACATCCGGCTGCCCGGTTCGTACGTGGAGGGCGCGGACCGCTTCCGCACCGCCGCCGACAAGGCCGGTGCCGTCATCGAGCGCCACGCCCTGTCGCTCTTCGGACCGGACGGTGAGCAGCTCGCCGTCGACGTCGCTCGCCTCGGTCCCGACGCCGCCGATGCCGCGTTGCTCGTGATCTCGGGGACGCACGGCGTCGAGGGATTCGCCGGATCGGCGTGTCAGGTTGGCTGGCTCGAGCACGGGGGAGCCGAGCGCGCTGCGGTCGCCGGCATCGTGGTCGTCCTCGTGCACGCGCTCAACCCGTACGGATTCGCCTGGATCCGGCGCGTCAACGAAGACAACGTCGACCTCAACCGCAACGGCGTCGACTTCGACGGCCCACTCCCGGAGAACCCGGGTTACGAGGAGCTCGCCGACGCGCTCGTTCCCGAGCGCTGGGACCAGGAGACCCAGGATGTCACCACCGAGCGCATCCTCGACTACGCGGGTCGCCACGGCTTCCCGGCGCTGCAGGCCGCCATCAGCGGCGGGCAGTACCGCCATCCCGCCGGCTTGTTCTACGGCGGCCGGGCCCCGTCGTGGTCGCACGGCGTGCTCCGCGACGTCGCCGCCCGCCACCTCGCGCGAGCAGGGCACGTGGCCGCGGTCGACCTGCACACGGGGCTCGGGCCGTTCGGCGTCGGCGAGCTGCTCGGGCCCCGGCCGGGAACGCCCGCCTGGGAGCGCGCCCGCGCCTGGTACGGCGAGCTCACGGCGCCGGGTGAGGCCGACTCGGTCTCGGCCGCGATCAGCGGGGACGTGCTCGACGTGCTCGAACGCTGGCTGTCCGACGCCGCCGAGTACACCGGGATCGCGATCGAGTGGGGCACCGTCGACATCGTCGAGGTTCTGCAGGCCCTGCGGGCCGACGCGTGGCTACACGCGTACGGCGACCCCACCGGGGCCGACGCGCCCGCGATCAAGGCGGCGTTGCGAGCGGCGTTCGCACCCGATGACGACGACTGGACCCGGCTGGTCGGCGTGCGCTTCGAGCAGGTGGTCGGGCAGGCTGTGGCCGGCCTGCTCGGCTGACGAGCAGCGGGCCGAGCACGGAGTCGAGCACGTCGAGGGGGACGGGATGAGGTTCGCGGACAAGGTCGCGGTGGTCACGGGCGCCGGCCGGGGCATCGGCGAGGAATACGCCCGGGCGCTCGCGCGGGAGGGTGCGGCCGTGGTGGTGGCCGAGCTCGACGCCGACGCCGGAGAGCGAGTCGCCAAGGAGATCGAGCAGGACGGCGGGCGGGCGATCGCGGTCGCGACCGACGTTGCCAGTGAGGAGTCGACGCTCGCCATGGCGGCGGCGACGACCGGCGCGTTCGGTGGTGTCGACTACCTGGTGAACAACGCCGCCATCTACGGCGGTATGGAGCTCCACGGGCTCACCACCATGTCGATGGACTACTGGAACACGTTCATGGCGGTGAACATGACCGGCGCGGTGCACTGCACGCGGGCGGTCTTCCGGTCGATGGCGGAGCGGGGCGGCGGCGCGATCGTGAACCAGTCGTCGACGGCGGCGTGGATGGGCGCCGGCTACTACGGGATCGCCAAGCTCGCGCTGCACGGCATCACCGGCTCGTTCGCCCGCGAGCTGGGGCCGATGGGGATCCGGGTGAACGCGATCGCCCCCGGTCCCACCGACACGGAGGCGACGCGCAGTGTCGTGCCGGCCGAGATGGTCGAGTCGCTGCTCGCGACGATGCCGCTGAGCCGGATGGGTACGCCCGCCGATCTCGCCGGCGCCTGCCTCTTCCTCCTCTCCGACGACGCCCGCTGGATCACCGGCCATGTCCTCAACGTCGACGGCGGCCAGATCATGCGCGTGTAGCCACGCATCAATCGCGTGAGCGGCGGGGGTGGACCTCGTGGAGGCCGTCGTGGTCGACGCGCTCGACGCCGGTGGTGCGTTCGGCGATCGCGACCGCGACGTCACCGACACCCTCGTCGATCACGCCGCGCAGGACGACGACGCCGTCGAGCACCTCGATTCGGAGGCCGGGGGCGTAGCGCGTGCGGCGGTCGCGGTTGAGGCTCGCCCGCACCCGCGCCTCGGTCTTCACGTCGGCGCTGTCGCCCGCGGCCAGCTTCTGGGCGGCACGCACGCCGAAGCCCGTCCACTCGAGCACTTCGTCGCGGTTGCGCCACGCCCACAGCGCGATCGCCGAGCCGCTGATCGGGATGAACCGACGGAAGAACTGCCGCACGCCCCCGAGGTTACCTACGAAGCGTCGGCGGCAACCCTCGCCACGAGGTTGTCGAGCGCCCCCTGGGCGCCGTTGGACGCCGGCCCGTTGGCAATCACCGAGAACACGAACGCGCGGCCCCCGCGCGTCGAGCCGTAGCCCGACAGCGCGATCCCGCCGATGATGGTCCCCGTCTTGGCGCGCACGTTCGCCTCCGCGGCGGTGCCCCGGAAGCGCCCCGTGAGGGTGCCGGACCGGCCTGCCACCGGGAGCGCGTCGACGAGCAGGGGCGCCCACGGTTGGGCGCGGGCCGCCTGGAGGAGCACCCGCCACTCGCGCGCCGAGCGGGCGTTGGCGCGGCTGAGCCCGGAGCCGTCGTCGTCGGCCCCGGCGATCGGCACGCACAGCGGCGCCAGCGCGGCCCGGGTGGCCGCCGCGCCCGCGGCGGTCGAACCCTCCCCGGTGGCGGCGACACCGACCTCCTTGAGGAGGAGCTCCGACACCATGTTGTCGCTGCGCAGGAGTGCGTCGGTGAGGATCGCCAGCGCCGGCGCCGATGTGAGCGACGCCACCACCGGTTCCTCGGGCGCGGCCGTCCCGTACCCCGTGGGACCCACGACCGACACTCCCCGGGCGGCCAGCGCGAGCCGGAAGGTCTCGGCGTGCGCGAGCGCGGGTTCGGCGAGGAACGCAGGGTCGGTGCGCCCTCGGTTG
>DASUUL010000319.1:0-7411 GCA_036374115.1 Acidimicrobiia bacterium
TACGTGAGCATGCCGCGCTCGTCGACGACGGCGGGCTGGTCGGGTGAACGGGCCGCCGCGACCGTGCACCCGGCGGCCAGGCCGATGCCCCAGCGCTGCAGGGCCCGCAACGCCCGCACCTCCAGGTCGGGGCGCTGCGGGCGCAGGAGCCCGGCACGCGTCAGCACGTGCAGTGCGTGGACCGTGTCGCCGATCGAGGACAGCAGGTTCACCGCGTGTCCACCCGCATTTCGTTGCGCGCGGTCAGGACCGGCTCGCGTGCTCGTGCGGATCCGCCTTCGCCTGCCCGGCGAGGTGGTGTGCCCACACCTGCAGGCCGAGCATCTCTTGGACGTACTGCCGGGCGGAGGCGACGTTGTCCCCGGCACGGGCCTGCAGCTCCATCACGTGCCGATGACGCCGCTCCGCCTCCTCGCGCACGATGGTGCAGAGGATGTCGCTCAACTCGGCGGGGGAGCCGGTCTCCAGGGACCGCTCGGCCGCAGGGATCACGGGGCCGACGTCGAGCCCGGCCGGCTTGAGGCCCGTGAACGGCGCGCCTTCGCCGGCGCGGTGCACACGGACGACCGTCTCGAAGAACCAGCGCTCGGCGACTTCCCGCGCGCCGTCGCCGAGCGTCCGGGTGCGCGCGGCCAGGTCGAACGCGTCCCGCACCTCCGGCTCGCCCGCCTCGGGGACGTAGGGCAGCACGACCTCGACGTCGCCGGTGTCGAGCGCGTCGCGGGCCGCGGTGACGACCGGGCCGTCGAGCGAGTCACAGTGTGGAGGCATCGCGCGCCTCCTCTCGGATGGTCGGCTCTCGGATGGTCGGCTCTCGTCCGGGTGGTCTCGTACCGACCATTGTGCGGCCGGGAGGTCGGTGCCCCCAGGGGCTTTCGTCCCCGGCTGCTCCTGCCGTCCGGCCCGACCTACACGTACCCCATCGGGTCGACCGGGTTGCCGTTCACCCACACCTCCCAGTGGAGGTGGGGGCCGGTGGAGTATCCGGTGGAGCCGACGTAGCCGATGGTCTCGCCCGCGCTCACCTGCCGGCCGGGCGAGGACGCGATCTGCGACTGGTGGGCGTAGAGGGTGGCGAGGCCGTTGCCGTGGTCGATCACCACTGCGTTGCCGTACCCGCCCCGCCAGCCCGCCTCTACCACCACGCCGGCGCCGGCGGCCCGGATGGGGGCGCCGTTCGCGCAGCCGATGTCGACCCCGGTGTGCATGCGACTGGTGCCCGAGATGGGGTGCACCCGGTAGCCGAAGCCGCTGCCGACCGACCCGTTGCAGGGCCACTGGAAGGGGCCGCCGCCGCTGGGCTGGCCGCCGCCACCGCCACCACCACCGTCACTGGAGGCCGGGGTGCTCGTCGCCTCGCCGGAGCCCCGGCTCACGAGCGCGGCCAGGGCGGCCTGCTCCGCCTGGAGGGCGGCGAGCTCGCCCTCGAACTCGTCCTTGCGGGCGCGGACCGAGGCGAGGAGCTGCTCCTCCTCGGCCTCCTGCGCCGCGACCGCGGCGCGCACCGGCTCGAGCTCGGCCCGCAACTGCTGCACCTCGGCGCGCTGGGCCTCGACGGCGGCGCGGGCTTCTTCGGCCCGGCCGCGCTGCACCTCGAGCTCGCCCTTGGCAACCTCGAGGTCGTCCTTGAGCGCGACGAAGCGATCGGTCTGGTGCTTGGCGTCCTCCGACACGGTGCTCAGGTAGCGGTCGGCGAGCGTGGCGTCGGAAGGATCCTCGGAGAGGTACGACAGCACCGGCAGCACGTACGTGCTCGTGCCGCCGTTGCGGTAGAGGTTGGCGACGCCCCGTTCGAAGTCGGCCTTCGCCGCCTCGATCTCGCCGCGGATGCGCTCCACCTCGGCGCGTACGGGCACGAGCTCGGCGTCGATGCGCTCGACTTCGCGCTGCGCGGCGTCGAGCGCGGTGGTGGCCGCGCTCACTTTGGCGTCGAGCGCGCTCGCCTGCGCGTCGAGCTCGGCCTTGCGCGCCTGGACGGCGCCGACCTCCGCGATCGCGGCCTGCTCCGAGGCCGACGCCTCCCCGATCGCGGCGCGTAGCTGGCTCTCGTTGCGCGGGTCGGGGTCGACCTGGCGCGCGCCGGCGGGCGCGGCGAGCGTCGACCCGCCGACGAGCGCGAGCACGACGAAGAGCAGGCGGCGATGCAGGGGGAGCAAGAGCGCGTCAGCGTAAGCAACACCTGCCTCGGAGACAACATCAGGGCTCCCAGGCGTTGCCCCGCAACGGCACGGCGCCCGTGTGCACGGGACTTTCGCCCCTGGCGCCCGGGCCGGCGACCTGGTGTCCTGGTTGGCGGCCCCGCCCGTCGTGGGGCCGACGTTCGGGCAGTGCCGCCGGAGGGTACGGGGGAGATCGGTGCGGGTGCACGTGGATCCCGACAAGTGCCAGGGCCACAACCGTTGCTACGCGCTCGCCCCCGAGCTCTTCGACATCGACGACTACGGCTACGCGTCGGAGCGCAACGACGGCGTCGTGCCGGACGGGCTCGAGGACAAGGCGCGCCTCGCGGTGGCGAACTGCCCCGAGTACGCGATCTCGATCACGGAGACGGAGTAGCACCATGAGCAGGCAGCGTCCCCCCGTGAGCGACTGGGCCACCGACTTCGACCACACCGACCCGGAGTGGGTGGCCGACCCGTTCCCGATCTGGGAGGAGCTGCGCGAGCGCTGCCCGGTCGCGCACAGTGACCGCTACGGCGGCACCTGGTTGCCCGTGCGCCACGAGGACGTGTCGGCGATCGCGTACGACACCGACCACTTCACCTCGCGCTCGGTGGTGGTGAGCGAGGTGCGCCCCGGCCCCGAAGACCTGCCCGCGCCGATCGGGCTCGCGCCGCCGATCACGTCGGACCCGCCGTTCCACTCGCAGGCCCGGCGCTTGCTGTTGCCGGCGTTCTCGCCCAAGCGCATCGACGCCTTCGAGCCGTTCACGCGTGAGCTGTGCCGGGAGCTGCTCGCCGCCGTCGAGGGCAAGGAGGAGATCGACGCCGCCGTCGAGTACGCCCAGGAGATCCCGTTGCGGGTGATCGTGAAGATGCTGGGCTTCCCGCAGGAAGACGCCGACGTGTTCCGCCGCTTCATCAAGATGGTGCTCGAAGACGTCGACGCCACCGAGGAGGAGCGCCGGGCCCAGCAGCAGGACGGCGAGCTGGAGACCTACATCAACGCCCGCATCGCCGAGCACCAGGCCGAACCCCGCGACGACCTCACCTCCTTCCTGCTCGATGCCGAGCTCGACGGCGAGAAGCTCCACCCCGACCACGTCCGCGGCACGATGGTGCTGCTGATGATCGCCGGCATCGACACCACCTGGTCGGCGATCGGCGCCTCCCTGTGGCATCTCGCCCAGCACCCCGCCGACCGCGCCCGCCTCGCCGCCGAGCCCGAGCTGATGCCGATCGCGATGGAGGAGTTCCTGCGCGCCTACGCACCGGTCACGATGGCGCGCCTCGTGGCGGACGACTTCGAGTTCCGGGGCTGCCCGATGAAGGAGGGCGACTGGGTGCTGTTGCCGTTCCCGGCGGCCAACCGCGATCCCGGCGTGTTCCGCGACGCCGCCGAGGTGCAGCTCGACCGGGCCGAGAACCGCCACGCCGCGTTCGGGCTCGGCATCCACCGCTGCATCGGCTCGAACCTCGCCCGCATGGAGCTGCGCATCGCGCTCGAAGAGTGGATGCGCACCTATCCCGACTTCGAGCTCGTCGATCCTGCGCTCGTCACGTGGTCGGCCGGCCAGGTGCGCGGCCCCCGCACGATCCCCGTGCGGATCCTCGGGTGACTCGCCCGGCCGCGTCGACCACTAGGCGGCGTCGAGATCGGGATAGCGGGAGGTCACCTCCTCGCGCAGCTCGCGTCGCGCCGCGTCGGCGTCGAGATCCTTCGCTGCGATCGCGTCGATGGCGTCGGCGAGCTCGTCGTCGCCGACGACGTCGCGCACCCAGCGTGCCCAGTCGCCCTCGGCGAGGTGATGCGCCCAGGTGGCGTCGTCGACACCTTCGGCGGTGCGGACCATCTCCGAGAGGTTGCGCACCTCGAGCGACAGTGCATCGTCGGGGCCGGTCACCACGAGCCGCTCGCCCTCCCCGACGTCGCCCGCGACCAGCTTGGCGGAGTGACGCCGGCGGCGATGCCGTGCAGCCAGGGGAGTGAACCAGGTGAGTTCGGCGTCGCCGACGCGCCACGCGACCGCGTCGCCGTGCGCGTCACCGGCCGGAGGGGCGGCGTCGATCGCCTTCGCGACCTCGCGGAGCACGGCGCCGGCGTCGTCGCCGACCGCGACCACGGTCTCGACACCGTCGAGCACGTCGCGCTGGAGGCCGGCGGGGGCGTTCGACACCAGGACGAGACCCGCCGGGAGCGCCTCGGCGTCGACGGGGGCGTCGCCGGGGAAGGCGTGGTGCGCCTCGTCCACGACCACGGCGTGGGGCCGGCCGAGGCGTCGGCCCAGCTCCGAGAGCCGGCTCAGCACCTCGCGGACGGCGCCGGGTCGATCCTCCATCGGCACCGCCAGCACGGAGACGACGGTGGCGAGCGCGCCGTCTTCCACCACGTCGGTGACCTCGTCGATCGCCGCCGGTGACCGCGGCCCGCCGATCGTGATCGCATCCGGCAGGTCCTCGAAGTCGCCCTCGGGGTCGATCACCACCGTCTGGTACTCCACCGCCGTCAGCGACTCGACCAGCGCGGACACGAGCGTCGACTTGCCCGATCCCGACCCGCCCGTGATCAGCATCGGCGCGCCCGCCGGGCTCCAGCCGACGTCGGCGTCACCGGCGTGACCGAGCGCGACGGGCCGGGCCCCCACCTGCCACGACTCGAGGTCGTCGGCGAGGAGCGCCGCCACGAGCTGGCGTGTCCCTTCGGGGCCGGCGGCCTCGGTGACGCGGTCGGCATGCGCCCGCAACGCGGGCACGGCGTCGCCGACGGCCACCCCGCACGCCGCCACCGCCAGCAGGTCGTGGTCGTTCTCGGCGTCGCCGACCGCCACGGCGTTGTGCGGCGAGATGCGCAGGTCCTCGAGGGCGGCGCGCAGCGCCGTTCCCTTCGTGATCCCCGGCGGCACCACCATGACCGCCTCCCGGTTGAGGATCACCTGGTGCCCGAGGCCGAGCTCGGTGATGGCCTCGAGTGCCGCGACCTCGTTCGGCCGCCACGTGAACACCACGGCGCGCCCGACCGCGACCGGCACGTCCCCGGCGTGCAGGCGCTCGACGAGCGCCGGCGGTGGGGGATCGGCGAGCGCCACCTCCGATCCGTCGCCCGGCCGGTGCAGCAGCGCCCCGTTCTCGGCGATGACCACGTCGAAGAGGTCGAGATGCGGGCAAACGGTGCGCAGGGTGGGCAGGTCGCGCCCGGTGACGAGAACGAGGCGCCGCCCCGACGTGCGGACGCGCGCCAGGTCCCAGGCGGTCTCGTCGTCGACGTGGCCGTCGCGGGCGAGGGTGCCGTCGTAGTCGCACGCCAGCAGTGTGAAGCGCATGGATCGGGCGTACCCGCCCGGTGTAGCGGTCACCCACGATGGGCAAGGAGAAGGCCAGGGAGGAATCATGGTGTCGAAGCGAGCCGAGCCCATCGAGAGCGTCGACGACCACACGAGGTCGGACGCCACCGAGACGCCGGGTCGCACCCGGTTGAGCTCGACGTGGACGTTCGCCGCCCTCGGGGCCGCGGTGCTGATCCTGCTCCTCGTGTTCGTCGTGCAGAACTCCCAGGAGGCCGCCCTCGAGTTCCTGTGGTTCGACTTCGAGCTGCCGATGGGCGCAGCCCTGTTGCTCGCCGGCGCGATCGGCGGGCTGCTGGTCGTCCTGATCGGCGCGAGCCGCCTGCTCCAGCTGCGCCTGGCGGCGAGGCGCCGCCGCTCGCACGGCCGGTCCGGGCGAACGACCCCGTAGGCCTACCGGCGGGCGCGCTTGGTGCGCCGCGCGGTGCGTTTCGCGGTGGAGCGAACGGCGTCACGGGCCTTGTCGACGACGGCGGTGGCCGCACCCACGATGATGTTGCCCGGCGGCGTCGACGGCGCGTGCGGGTGCGGACGCGTCGGCGCCGCCCGCTTGGCCGTGCGCATCACACCCGCCATGTCGAGGAGCTCCTGCTTCGACATCGCCTTGCGGACCCTCGGGAAGAGCTCGGTCTCCTCTTCCTTGACGTGGTCGGTCACGTCGCCGATGACCCGGCGCATGGTGGCGTCGAACCCGGGGGCGTCGGCGCTCATGCGCTGGAGCCGGGCGAGGTTCTCCTCGAGCTCCTGGTGCTCGTGGAGTCCGTGGTCGACGAGGCGCTTGGTGCCGGGCACCCGGCGCTCGACCTCGGGGTAGAACACCTGCTCCTCGACCGCGGCATGGACCGACAGCTCCTTCACGATCCGTTCCATGGTCTGGCGCTTCGACTTGAGCGCAGCGTCGCCGAGCCCCTCGTACCGTCGGAACAGGTCCTTCACGGTGGCGTGGTCGGCCTTGATCAGCGCCAGCGCGTCGCGCGGCCGCGATGCCGTACGGCGCTTGGTCGCCGGGGCGGTCTTCTTGGTCGTCCTCTTCGTCGCCTTGGTGGCTTTCTTGGTGGGGGGCATGTCGGTCCTCTCCGAGGTGGTGACCCGACTCGAGCTACCCGGAATGGCCGGCGAGGAAACCGCGCGGGGGCACCTGGCAGGCTGGCCGGCGTGGAGCGCGGGGAACCGGTCGAGTCGATCAGCGCGGTCACGCTCCTGACCGCCGACATGGCCGCGGCCGTCGCCTTCTACGACGCGCTCGGCTTCCACCTCCTCTACGGCGGGAAGGACGCGTCGTTCACGAGCTACCAGGTGGGCGGCGGTTACCTGAACCTGCAGCTCGACCCGGATGGTCCGGTCCGGCGCGCGCTCTGGGGCCGGGTCATCCTCTGGGTCGACGACGTCGACGCCATGTACCGGCGGGCCCTCGCCGCCGGCTTCGAGCCCGAGACCGCGCCCGCCGACGCGCCGTGGGGCGAGCGCTACTTCCACCTGCGTGACCGCGACGGCCACGAGCTGAGCTTCGCCCGCCCGCTCGGGCCGAGGAGCTGAGGTCGGCGCCGTCAGGCGCCACCGGCGGCCTCGAGGAACCGGGCCGCGATCGGCGCGGCGACCTCGCCGCCGAAGCCGCCGTCCTCGACGAGCACCGCGAAGGCGAGCCCGTCGCGGTAGCCGATGAACCAGGCGTGGGTCTGCGGCGGTGTCGCCGTGCCGAACTCCGCCGTGCCCGTCTTGCCGTACACGGGATCGCCCGGGAGTGCGGCGGCCGTGCCGGTGCCGTCGGCGACGACCAGCCCCATCATCTGCTGCAGCGCGGCGGCGACGGTGGCGTCGAGCGGGCGCGGGGCGGTCGCGGGAACGCCGGCGACCACGTGCGGCGCTCGCCATGCGCCGCCCCCGACGGCGGCGGCCACGGTCGCCATGTGC
>DASUUL010000320.1:0-16317 GCA_036374115.1 Acidimicrobiia bacterium
GAGCCAGAAACAGGTCAAGAAGCTGATCGCGGGCCCGGGCGTCTACATCTGCGACGAGTGCATCGACCTCTGCAACGAGATCATCGAGGAGGAGCTCTCCGAGACCGCCGAGCTGAAGCTCGACGAGTTGCCCAAGCCGGCCGAGATCTACGCCTTCCTCGACGAGTACGTCGTCGGGCAGGACCAGGCGAAGAAGGTCCTGTCGGTCGCCGTGTACAACCACTACAAGCGGATCCAGGTCGGTGCGAAGGACCCCGAGGTCGAGCTGCAGAAGTCGAACATCCTGATCCTCGGGCCGACCGGCTGCGGCAAGACCTACCTCGCGCAGACGCTCGCTCGGATGCTGAACGTGCCGTTCGCGATCGCGGACGCCACCGCCCTCACGGAGGCCGGTTACGTCGGCGAGGACGTCGAGAACATCCTGCTGAAGCTGATCCAGGCCGCGGACTACGACGTCAAGAAGGCCGAGACCGGGATCATCTACATCGACGAGATCGACAAGATCGCCCGCAAGGCCGAGAACCCTTCGATCACCCGCGACGTCTCCGGCGAGGGAGTGCAACAGGCGCTGCTCAAGATCCTCGAGGGCACGACCGCCTCCGTGCCCCCCCAGGGTGGGCGCAAGCACCCGCACCAGGAGTTCATCCAGATCGACACCACCAACATCCTCTTCATCTGCGGTGGTGCGTTCGCAGGGATCGACCGGATCATCGAGAGCCGGGTCGGGAACCAGGGCGTGGGCTTCGGTGCCGACATCCGCCGCTCCGACGAGAAGAACCTCGGCGCGATCCTCGCCGGTGTGCTCCCCGAAGACCTCCTGAAGTTCGGGCTCATCCCCGAGTTCGTCGGCCGGCTGCCGGTGATCGGGGCGGTGCACAGCCTCGACAAGGAGGCCCTCATCCGCATCCTCGTCGAGCCCAAGAACGCGCTGCTGAAGCAGTACCAGAAGTTCTTCCAGTTCGACGAGGTCTCGTTGGTCTTCACCGACGACGCCCTCGAGGCCGTGGGCGACGAGGCGCTCAAGCGCGGCACCGGCGCCCGCGGCCTGCGCGCGATCCTCGAAGAGGTGTTGCTGGAGGTCATGTACGACCTCCCCAGCCGCTCCGACGTCTCCCAGTGCGTGATCGACGGCGGCGTCGTCCTCGAGCGCGTCACGCCCACCCTCATCACCGGCGAACCCGGCTCCGAACGCCGCTCGGCGTAGCTCCTCCGGCCGGCGCCGACCCCCGCCGGCGCTGCGAGCATGTCCGAAGCACGGGGTCGAACCCCGGCGCACCCCTCCATGGGGCCCAGCAGCCGTTGATCCGTAGAATCGCCGCATGACCGGTGTTCCCGAGAAGCCTTCGCTCGAGGGGCTCGAGGCGAAGTGGGCGCAGCGGTGGGAGGCGGGCGGCACCTACCGCTTCGACCGGTCGAAGGCGCGGGACGAGATCTACGCCGTCGACACGCCGCCGCCGACGGTGAGCGGGTCGCTCCACATGGGCTCGGTGTTCGGGTACGCGCAGGCTGACGCGATCGTGCGCTATCAGCGCATGCGGGGGAAGGAGCCCTTCTATCCGATGGGGTGGGACGACAACGGTCTCGCCACCGAGCGGCGGGTCCAGAACTACTACGGGGTGCGCTGCGATCCGACCCTCCACCACGACCCCGACTTCCGGCCGCCCGAGAAGCCGGGCAAGCATGCGATCCCGGTGTCCCGCCCGAACTTCGTCGAGCTCTGCGAGAAGCTCACCGAGATCGACGAGCAGGCGTTCGAAGAGATGTGGCGGCGCCTCGGCCTCTCGGTGGACTGGTCGCTCACCTACACGACCATCGGTGAAGGGGCGCAGCGCGTCTCCCAACGGGCGTTCCTGCGCCTGTTCGCGCGCGGCGAGGCGTACCAGTCGGAGGCGCCTACCCTCTGGGACGTCGACGACCGCACCGCGGTCGCGCAGGCCGAGCTCGAGGACCGCGAGCATGCCGGCGCAAGCCACCGCATCCGTTTCGGCGGCACCGACGGCGCCGGTGACGTCCTCATCGAGACGACCCGGCCTGAGCTCATCCCGGCGTGCGTCGCGCTCGTGGCCCACCCCGACGACGAGCGCTACCGCGACCGATTCGGGTCGTTCGTGACCACGCCGCTGTTCGGTGTCAGCGTCCCGATCGTCGCGCACCATCTCGCCGAGCCCGACAAGGGCACGGGCATCGCGATGATCTGCACGTTCGGTGACGTCACCGACGTGGTGTGGTGGCGCGAGCTGCAACTGCCGACCCGCAGCGTGATGGGTCGCGACGGACGTCTCGTCGCCGAGCCGCCAGAGTGGGACGCCACCGACCCCGAGGCCGGCGCACGCTACCGTGAGCTCGCGGGGAAGACCGCCAAGCAGGCACGCGAACGGGTCGTCGAGCTCTTGCGCGAATCGGGTGCCCTCGAGGGCGAGCCCCAGCCGATCACGCACCCGGTGAAGTTCTACGAACGGGGATCGCGCCCGCTCGAGATCGTTACCACCCGGCAGTGGTACATCCGCAACGGCGCCCACGATCCCGAGCTTCGAAAGGTGCTGGTCGAGCGCGGCCGAGAGCTCCGATGGCACCCGCCGCACATGCGGTCCCGCTACGAGAGCTGGGTGGAGGGCCTCAACACCGACTGGCTCATCAGCCGGCAGCGCTTCTTCGGCGTGACGTTCCCGGTCTGGTACCCGGTCGCGGACACCGGGCAGGTCGACTACGAGAGTCCGCTGCTCGCGCGCGAGGAGCGGCTGCCGGTCGACCCCTCGAGCGACGTACCCGACGGCTACGACGAGTCGCAGCGAGGACAGCCGGGCGGGTTCGTTGGCGATCCCGACGTGATGGACACGTGGGCGACGTCGTCGCTGACGCCCCAGATCGCCGGCCGCTGGGAGGACGATCCGGAGCTGTTCTCCGGCGTCTTCCCGATGGACCTGCGCCCCCAGGGGGGCGAGATCATCCGCACCTGGCTCTTCTCGACGGTGCTGCGGTCGCACTTCGAGCACGGGAGCCTGCCCTGGAGCGACACCGCGATCAACGGATGGGTGCTCGATCCCGACCGCAAGAAGATGTCGAAGTCGAAGGGCAACGTCGTCACCCCCGTCGAGTACTTCGACCGCTTCGGCTCCGACGCGGTGCGGTACTGGGCGATGAACGGCAGCCCGGGGGTCGACACCGCCTTCGACGAAGGTCAGATCAAGGTTGGGCGCCGCCTGGCGATCAAGATCCTGAACGCGTCGAAGTTCACGCTCGGCGTGCGCGGCACGGTCGCGGCGACGGGCCCGGTCACCGAAGCGCTCGACCGGTCGTTGCTGTGCGCGCTCGCGGAGCTGGTCGACGAGGCGACGGCGGCGTTCCACGACTACGACTACGCCCGGGCGCTGAAGCAGACCGAGCGCTTCTTCTGGGGGTTCTGCGACGACTACCTCGAGCTGGTGAAGCAGCGCGCGTACGGTGCGTCTTCCGCCGCCGGGTCCGACGGCGCCACTGCCTCGGCTCGCCGCACCCTCGAGCTCGCCCTCGGGACGCTGTTGCGGCTCTTCGCGCCGCACCTCCCGTTCGTGACCGAGGAGGTGTGGTCGTGGTGGCGGGAGGGTTCGGTGCACCGCGAGCCCTGGCCCGACGCGTCGGAGCTGCGCTCGCACGCGGCCGACACGGGGAGGCTCGCCTACGTCGTCGCCGGCGAGGTACTGGGGGAGATCCGGAAGGCGAAGACGGCGCAGCAGCGATCGATGCGCGCCGACGTCGACAACGTCGTCGTCCACGACGCCCCGGAGCGGCTGGCAGCGCTCGCGCTCGTGGCCGGTGACGTTCGCGAGGCCGGTCGGGTCCGCGCGCTCGAGACCGTCGAGGCAGGGGAGCTGCGGGTCGACGTCGAACTGGCCGAGTCCGACGCGGCGTGAACCTTGCCGAGGCGCGAGCCTGGCTCGACGC
Source organism: Acidimicrobiia bacterium (assembly GCA_036374115.1). Classification (GTDB taxonomy): domain Bacteria; phylum Actinomycetota; class Acidimicrobiia; order IMCC26256; family JACDBD01; genus JACDBD01. Next base: position 3,922 of record DASUUL010000320.1, read on the forward strand.
CCACATCAACCTCGAGTCGCTCGGCGCGCCGGCGGGGAGTGAGCGGCGGGCGAGCGCGCTCGCCCTGGACCGCGTCCGGGGCCTGATGGACCTGCTCGGGTCACCCGAGCTGTCGTATCCCGCGATCCACCTGACCGGCACCAACGGCAAGACGTCGGTCGCCCGGATGGCCACCGGACTGCTCGTCGAAGCGGGTCTCTCCGCCGGCTCGTACACCAGCCCGCATCTCGAGCGGGTGAACGAGCGTCTGTCGTGGAACGGCGAGCCGATCGACGACGACACGCTCGCGGCGGTCCTCGGCCGGGTGGCGGAGGTGGAGCGCCACCTCCCCGATCCGCCGAGCTACTTCGAGATCCTCACCGCCGCCGCGCTCTCGTGGTTCGCCGACGTCGCCGTCGACGTCGCCGTCGTCGAAGTCGGCCTGGGCGGGGGTCGGGACGCCACCAACGTGGTGGACGGCCGGATTGCGGTCGTCACCAACGTGAGCATCGACCACGTCGAGTACATCGGTCCGACCGTCCGCGACATCGCGGAGGAGAAGGCGGGGATCGTGAGCCCGGGCTCCACCCTCGTGCTGGGCGAGACCGACCCCGCGCTCGCGTCGCTCTTCCTCGAGCGGAACCCGGCGCGCCTGATGCGCCGGAACGTCGACTTCGGTGTACGCGAGGCCCGGCTCGCCCACGGCGGTCGCGTCGTCGACCTGTACACCCCGGAAGGGAGCTACGACGGTGTGCTCCTCCCGGTGCACGGCGCCCACCAGGCGCAGAACGCCGCCGTGGCGCTGGCGGCGGCCGAGGCGTTCCTCGGCAAGCCGCTCGACCGGGACGTCGTGGAAGCGGCCTTCGCGGCCGTGCGGTCCCCCGGCCGGCTGGAGGTGGTCGGGCGCTCGCCCCTCGTGCTCCTCGACGGCGCGCACAACGTGGTCGGCGCCGGCGCGCTGCGCACCGCGCTCGCGGAGGAGTTCGTCGACGCACCCCGGGTCATCGTGGTGGGGCTGCTCCGCGAGAAGGAGCCCCACGAGATGCTCGAAGCCCTCGGCGCCGACTCGGCCGCCCGCCTCATCTGCTGCCGGCCGCCGAGCCCGCGCGCGCTCGACCCCGAGACCGTGGCCGGGGCGGCGCGCGACCTCGGCATCGACCCCGACCGGGTCGAGACCGTCGACGCCGTCGAGAAGGCGGTCGCCCGCGCGCTCGCCGTCGCCGAACCCGACCACCAGGTGGTCGTGACGGGCTCGCTCTACGCGGTCGGTGCCGCCCGTGCGGTACTCGTCCACTGAGACGACTCGTCGGGTTCGAGACCCCCGGCACCGCGTCGGGTCACGCACGGGGGGTGCCGAGCGCCGGTTTCCGACCCGAGGCACGACGGGCGGTAACGTCCCGGCCCGATGAACCGGACACTCGTGTTGTGCAAGCCCGACGCGGTGGAGCGCGGCCTCGTCGGCGAGATCGTGGGCCGGCTCGAGCGCCGTGGCCTGCGGATCGCGGCCATGGACCTGCGCCGGATCGACGCGGAGTTCGCAGGCCGGCACTACGCCGAGCACCGAGGAAAGCCCTTCTTCGGCGAGTTGGTCGCGTTCATCACCCGCAGCCCGCTCGTGGCGATGGTCGTGGAGGGTGGCGACGACACGTGGCAGGTGGTGCGAACCACGATGGGTGCCACGAACCCCCGCGACGCCGCCCCCGGGACGATCCGGGGCGACCTCGCCCTCGAGACCACCGAGAACCTCGTGCACGGCTCCGACGGCCCGGAGTCCGCCGCTCGCGAGATCGCCCTCTTCTTCCCCGACCTCGCGTAGGCCCCGCCGGGCGCGTCGGCGGGGCGGCTGACAGGATTCCGGTGGGGCAGGCCGGTAGCCTGTGGGCGGCGTGGGGCTTGCGGGCGGAGCGGGCGCCTTCCCGGTCGGCGTGCTGACCTGCGCATACGTGACAAGCGACACCGGCGCGGGCTGGACCTGTCGAGACCCGACCCCTAGCCTTGGCGGTTCCCCCGCCCGCTCCGTGTGCAGCCGACCCGCAGGCCGGACTCGTAGGGAGGCCCGCCGAACGTGAGCCAACCGTGGATCTCCTCGATCGTCGGCCGCGACATGGCCGTCGACCTCGGGACCGCCAACACGGTGGTCTATGTGCGCGGGCACGGCATCGTGCTCAACGAGCCCTCCATCGTCGCGATCAACGTTCGCGACGGCCGCCCGTTGGCGGTCGGCATGGAAGCCAAGCAGATGTTGGGTCGTACGCCGGGTCACATCCAGGCCATCCGCCCGCTGAAGGACGGCGTGATCGCCGACTTCGACATCTGCGAGAAGATGCTCCGTTACTTCATCCAGCGAGTGCACCAACGGCGCTGGGCGAAGCCTCGCATCGTGATCTGCGTGCCGTCGGGCATCACGGGTGTGGAGCAGCGCGCGGTGCAGGAAGCGGCCGAGTACGCGGGCGCGCGCAAGCCTGCCTACATCATCGAAGAGCCGATGGCCGCCGCCATCGGTGCCGGCCTGCCGGTGCACGAGCCCGCAGGCAACATGATCGTCGACATCGGCGGCGGCACCACCGAGGTCGCGGTCATCTCCCTCGGTGGCATCGTGGCGAGCGAGTCGGTGCGGATCGCCGGTGACGAGATCGACGAGGCCCTGATCAACTTCTGCAAGAAGGAGTACTCGCTCGCCCTCGGCGAGCGCACCGCCGAGCAGGTGAAGCTGGAGCTCGCAAGCGCGTGGCCGCTCAAGGAGGAGCTCTACGCCGAGATCCGGGGCCGCGACCTCGTCACCGGGCTGCCCAAGACGATCGTGGTGTCGACCGGCGAGATCCGCGAGGCGATCGACGAGCCCGTCATGGCCATCATCGACGCAGTGAAGTACACGCTCGATCGCACACCGCCCGAGCTCGCCGCCGACATCATGGAGAAGGGGATCGTCCTCACGGGTGGCGGTGCGCTCCTCCACGGGCTCGACGCCCGGGTGGCGGCCGAGACGGGCATGCCCGTGTTCATGGCCGACAACCCGCTGCTCTCGGTCGTGCTCGGCTCCGGGCAGTGCCTCGAGCAGTTCGACGTCCTCAAGCAGGTTCTGCTCTCGTCGCAGCAGCAGCACTGATCGACCTCGGCTCCGGGAGGTCGCTCCGTTCATGGTGGTGTACAGGCGCGGAAATCGACGTCCGATCATCATCCTCTTGATCATCACGTCGATCGCGCTCATCACCCTCGACGTGCGGGAGGCCGGGCCGATCACCGGATCGAAGAGCATCGCCCGCGACGCGCTCTCCCCGGTCGCGTCCGTGGCCGACCGCGTGTTCTCGCCGGTGGGTGACTGGGTCGGTGGGATCACGCGGGCGGGTTCCCTGCGATCGGAGAACGAACGGCTCCGCCGCGACCTCGAGGAGGCACAAGGCAGCGAAGCCAAGGTCGACGTGCTCGAGAGCCAGCTCGCGGAGCTGTCGGCGCTGCTCGACATCCCGTTCGTCGAGGACAGCGACGCCATTGCTGCCCGGGTCGTGTCGGGAGCGCCCGGGAACTTCGAGTGGACCGTGCGGATCGACAAGGGCAAGAGCTCCGGTGTCGGGGAGGACATGGCCGTCGTCACCGGCGCCGGGCTCGTCGGCAAGGTCGTCGACGTGACCCAGGACAGCGCCACCGTGCGGCTCATCACCGACCCCGATTCCGGTGTCGACGTCGTCACCGCCGACTATCCGGGCCCCGACGGCGAGCCGACCCGGTCCACCGGGTTCGCGAAGGGCCGGACGGGGAGCGACCTGCTCCGCCTCACGGGGGTCGGGCCCGACGCCCGGGTCGAGGAGGGCATGGAGATCTACACCTCGGGGCGGACGACGAGCCTGTTCCCGGCGCGCATCCCGGTCGGCCGGGTGGTGGAGGTGGAGAAGCGATCACCCGAGCAGGAGATCCTCCTCGAGCCGATCGTGAACCTCGACAGCCTCGAGTACGTCAAGGTCGTGCCTGCGGCGGGATCGGCCCCGCTGCCGTGACGCCATGACGTGGAACACCCGCCTCCGTCTCTTCCTGCTGGTCGTCAGCACCGTCGTGCTCCAGACCACGCTCTTCCCCGATCTGCGCTTCTTCGGGGTCGCGCCCGATCTCGGGCTCGTGGCCACGATCGCGGTCGCCTACCGGGTGGGGCCCCAGCGGGGCGCGCTGTACGGCTTCGCGAACGGCCTGGCGCTCGACCTGTTCTTGCAGACGCCCTTCGGTCTCTCGGCGCTGTCGTTCGCCGTCGTGGGGTACGGCGTGGGCATCGTGCAGGCGGGCATGTCCCAGGAGCCCCGGTTCGCGGCTCCGTTGCTGAGCGGGCTCGGGGGGCTCGTCGGCGGGGCGGTGTTCGTGGCCGTGGCGGCGCTGGCGGGCGAGGACCAAGTGCTGGCGACGCGCACCCTGTGGGTCCTGCCGCTCGCCGCCGCCTACGACGCGCTGCTCGGATTCGTGCTGTTCCCCGTCGGTCGATGGGCCACGCGGGGAGCCGAGGCCCCGGCCGCCCGGGGCGCCCGGTCGCTGTGAGCCTCGCATGAGAGATTGGTGACCCTGTGAGGGAGGCCAACCCCCGCCTGCGCGTGAGCGTCATCGGCATCATCGTGATGGCACTCTTCAGCGCGCTCTTCGTGCGGCTGTGGTTCCTCCAGATCGCCAGCGGCTCCGACGCCGCCGCCGAGGCCACCACCGAGAACCGCGTCCGGATCGTGCGCGAACCCGCGATCCGGGGGCGCATCCTCGACGCGCAGGGCCGCGTGCTCGTCGACAACCGTGTCGTCGACGCGATCACGTTCGACCGCAGCGAGATCATCACCGACGAGCAGAGGAAGACGGTGACGGAGCGGCTGGCCGCGCTGCTCGGCCAGACCCCGAAGCAGATCACCGCGGCCATCGACGACCCTCGCCAGGCGGCCTACGCGATCGTGCCGATCGTGGAGGACCCGCCGATCGAGACGGTCACCTACATCGAGGAGCACCAGGAGGAGTTCCCCGCGGTCGCGTCGAGGCGCATCACCCGCCGTGAGTATCCGAACGGCAACCTGGGCGCGCACGTACTCGGCTACGTCGGGCAGATCGGCCCCGAGGAGCTCGAGGCCGTGAAGGGGCAGGGCTACCAGGCCGGTGACCTGATCGGGACGTCCGGTGTCGAGCAGATGTTCGAGTCGGAGCTGCGCGGCGAGCCCCGGGTGCAACGGCTCGAGGTCGACAGCCGCGGCAACGTCACCCGCATCGCCGAAGACCGACCCTCGGTGCCCGGCAAGGACGTGAAGCTGACGATCGACCTCGACGTCCAGCGCGTCGCCGAGGAGTCGCTGCGCCAGGGCATGGACGGCGCGCACCAACAGACCTGCGTCTGGAACAACGCGGCCGGCGAGGAGCAGTCGGGGTTGTGCCGTGCGGGCGGCGGCTCCGTGGTGGTGTTGAACGCCCAGGACGGCTCGGTCGTGGCGATGGCATCGGCGCCCGACTTCAATCCCGCCGAGCTCGCCGCCGGCGACCCGTTCGGCACGCTCGAGAACGCCGGCGACGAGGAGAGCGGCTTCCCGCTCCTGAACCGGGTGGTGCAGGGCACGTACGCGCCCGGGTCGACGTGGAAGCCGATCAGCGCCCTCGGCGGGATGGCGTCGAATCACCTCACCCCCCAGGACGTCTTCTTCGACGAGGGGTGCCTGGTGATCGGCGACCGCGAATTCTGCAACTCCGGCAAGAAGCCTCACGGGGCGGTCGATCTCCGCCGTGCCCTCACCGTCTCGAGCGACGTCTACTTCTACGACGTTGGCCGCGACCTGTGGGAGTTCTACCGACAGGAGACCGACGACCTCGGCGTCGAGCCCGACCGCGGCTATGCCATCCAGCAGACCGCCGCCGAGTACGGATTCGGGGCGCCCACGGGCATCGGCCTCGCAGGGGAGGCGAGTGGGCGCATTCCCGACCAGGAGTTCAAGGAGGAGGTCAACGAGCGCAACCCCGACCTCGAAGCCCGTCGCCAGGACTCGCGCTGGCTGCCGGGCGACAGCGCCAACCTGGCCGTCGGCCAGGGCGACCTCCTCGTGACGCCCCTCCAGCTGGCGAACGCCTACGCAATGATCGCCGCCGGCGGTCCCAAGCACACACCCCGCCTGGCGTCGGCGATCCTGGAGCCACGTACCGGCAACGCCGAGGCGCCCGAGGAGATCGTGCGTACGTTGGCGGCACAGCGGATCGGCGAGGTCGCGATCGACCCGTTCCAACGGGCGGCGATCATGGAGGGCCTGCTCGGCGCCGTGATCAACGGTGACGGCACCGCGACCGCGTCGTTCGACGGCCTCCGCGACGGCACCGTCGCGGGCAAGACGGGCACCGCCCAGCGCCCGCCGAAGCAGGACACGTCGCTGTTCGTCGGAGTCACACCGGTCGATCCGGGTGCGGCGCCCCAGTACATCACCGTCTCGGTGGTCGAAGAGGGCGGGTTCGGAGCCAACGTCTCGGCGCCGATCGTCCGGCGCGTCATCGACGCGCTCAAGGGCGACCCCAACCCACCCCCGGTGCAGGTGCAGAGCGGCGCGAGCGAGGACTGATGGCATCCCTGGCGCGTAGCCCCCTCCGTTCGGCTCCCTCGCTGTCGAGCCGGCGCGCCCGCCTCGAGGGCTCGCCCGCCGCCCATCTCGATCCCATCCTCATCGGCGCTGTGCTCGCCATCTGCGCGCTCAGCCTCCTGATGATCTATTCCTCGACGCGCGAGAGCCTCGAGTTCCAAGGTGTCGACCCGCTCTACTTCGTGAAGCGCCAGCTCCTCTACATCGGCATCGGAGTGGCGGTGATGATCGGCGTGATGGCGGTCGATTACCGCAAGCTGCGCGACTTCTCCGTGCTCGCCTACGGCGGCGTCGTGCTGTCGCTCCTCCTCGTGCTGTCGCCGCTCGGGTCGGACGCGCGCGGGTCGCAGGCGTGGTTCGAGCTCCCGGGCGGCTTCCAGCTCCAACCGTCGGAGCTGGCGAAGTTCGGGATCATCATCGCGGTCGCGGGCTTCTGCAACGAGCACCGCGGCGAGATGACACCGCGCGAGCTCGTGCTCACGATCGGGCTCGCAGCCGTCCCGCTGGGCCTCGTCGCCCTCCAGCCCGACCTGGGAACCGGGATGGTGCTGGCGCTGATCGTGGTCGCGCTGTTGGCGGTCGCGGGCGTCCCGGGGCGCCAGCTCGCCGTGCTCGGGTTGCTGGCCGTGACCGCCGCGTTCGCAGTCGTCAACCTGGGGTTGCTCGCCGACTACCAGGAGGACCGGCTCACCTCGGTACTCGACGGCGGCGCCGATCCCCAGGGATCCGGGTACAACCAGGAACAGTCGGAGCTCGCGCTGGAGTCGGGCGGCTTCAGTGGCCAAGGCCTGTACGAGGGCCCGCAGACCCAGGGCGGGTTCGTGCCCGAGCAACACACCGACTTCATCTTCACCACCATCGGCGAGGAGCTCGGCTTCGTCGGCGCCGGGGCGCTGCTCGGCCTGTTCGCGCTGGTGGTGTGGCGGACCTGGCGAACGGCGGCGCTCGCCCGCGACTTCTTCGGGATGCTCGTGTGCATCGGCGTCCTGGCGATGCTCACGTTCCAGATCTTCGAGAACATCGGGATGACCATGGGCATCATGCCCGTCACCGGCATCCCGCTGCCCTTCATGAGCTACGGCGGCTCCAGCACCATCGCCGCCTTCGCCTGCATCGGCCTCGTCGCCAACGTCTACATGCGCCGCTTCGTCGGCTAGCTGTAGATCCCAGCAAGCGACCGCCAACGCATTTGGGCGCGCCGGATGCACGGTGCGACCCCCGCCAGGAACCAGTCGGGCGCACTCGGGGCGACCGGGTAGGCTGGGGGTCCAGATGTCCAACCTTTGGCCCGCGGTGGAACCGCTCCTGGCCAGGGTCGAGAAGCCCGCTCGCTACATCGGGATGGAACGGGGCGCGCAAGCGCCGGAACACCGGTCGGACCGGGTGTCCTGGCTGCTCGTGTACCCGGATACCTACGAGATCGGGCTGCCCAACCAGGGGCTCCAGATCCTCTACGAGATCCTGAACGAGCGCGACGACAGCGTCGCCGAGCGCTCGTACGCGCCCTGGGTCGACATGGAGGCGGAGCTGCGGCGATCACGCATGCCGCTGTTCTCGGTCGACACGCACCGGGCTGCGGGCGACTTCGACGTGCTCGCCTTCAACCTCTCGGCCGAGCTCGTCTACACCAACGTGCTCAACTGCATCGACCTCGCCGGCGTTCCCGTGCGCGCCGAGCGCCGGCACCCGGAAGACCCCGTCGTCGTCGCCGGGGGGCACTGCGCGTTCAATCCCGAGCCGATGGCCGACTTCGTCGACGCGTTCGTCATCGGCGACGGCGAGGAGCCCGTCGGCGAGCTCACCGAGGTCGTCGGCGCGTGGAAGCGTGCGGGGCGCACGTCGCGTGAAGGGCTGCTGCGGGAGCTCGCGTCGATCCCGGGCGTCTACGTGCCCGCGATGTACGAGGTCGACTACGACGGCGCGCACATCGCCGAGGTTCGGCCCCGCTTCCCCGACGTGCCCGCGGTCGTCGACAAGCGCACCGTCGCCGACCTCGCCGACTGGCCGTACCCGAAGAACCAGCTGGTCCCGCTGATCGAGGTCGTGCACGATCGGCTCAACGTCGAGATCTTCCGCGGTTGCACCCGCGGGTGCCGGTTCTGCCAGGCGGGGATGATCACGCGTCCGGTGCGCGAGCGACCCCAGGAGCAGGTTCGCACGATGGTGCGCGAGGGGCTCCGGCGCACCGGCTACGACGAGGTTGCGCTCACGTCGCTGTCGAGCGCCGACTTCTCCGGTATCGACGGGCTGGTCGCCGATCTGGTCAACGACCAGGAAGGCACCGGCTGTGTCGGGCTCTCGTTGCCGTCCCTCCGGGTCGACGCCTTCACGGTCGGGATCGCGAGCGAGATCCAGAAGGTGCGCCGCACGGGCCTGACCTTCGCCCCGGAGGGCGGCACCTGGCGCATCCGGCAGGTGATCAACAAGCTGATCACCGAGGAAGATCTCTACGCGGCGGTGGAGGGTGCGTACTCGCAGGGGTGGCGGCGGGTGAAGCTCTACTTCCTCACGGGTCTCCCGACGGAGATGGACGAGGACACGCTCGGGATCGCCGACCTCGCCCGCAGCGTGGTCGCCGTCGGGCGCCGGCACACGAGACAGGCGAGCTGCACCGTCTCGCTCGGTGGCTTCGTCCCCAAGCCGCACACGCCGTTCCAGTGGTTCGGCCAGAACGGGGTAGCGGAGCTCGAGCGCAAGGTCGGGCTCGTCCGGGGCGCTCTGCGCAGGTCGGGCGCCCAGGTGCGGTGGCACGACCCGGCGGCAACGTTCGCGGAAGGGATCGTGAGCCGGGGGGACCGTCGCATCGGGCGCGTCGTCGAGCGTGTGTGGCGCGACGGCGGGACGTTCCAGGAGTGGAGCGAACGCTTCGCGCTCGACCGGTGGCTCGACGCGATGGCCGCCGAGGGGCTCGACGCCGACTGGTACGTGACCCGCCACCGCAGCGCCGACGAGGTGCTGCCGTGGGATCACATCGCCGCCGGCCTGCACCGCGATTTCCTGTGGGGCGACTGGCAGGCGGCCCTGCAGGCGCACGGGCTCCCCGATTGCCGCTGGACGCCCTGCTACGACTGTGGCGTGTGCACCGACTACGCCCTCGAGCACGTGGTGGCGTCACCGCTGACGCCCGCCGGGGGGAGCCAGGGCACCGGGCAGGATCTGAGCCGGGGTGGCGACGCGCCGGTGCAGTTCCTCGGCACGAAGGAGCGCGTCGGTGCGGGGTGACTCCGGGTTCCCGGTCCGGCTGCGCTTCTCCAAGCGGGGGAAGGTGCGCTTCATCTCGCATCGCGACGTCGCGCGGGCGTTCGATCGGGCGTTTCGCATCGAGCAGCTGCCTCTCGCTTTCACCGCTGGCTTCGTGCCCCGTCCGAAGGTGAGCTTCGGGCTCGCGCTCTCGGTCGGTCACGAGAGCGACGCCGAGTACCTCGACGTGGAGCTGGTCGAAACCGTCGGACTCGACGAGTGGCCGGTTCGGCTCTCGGCCGCGCTCCCGGAGGGGATCACGGTGACGGGGGCACGTGCGCTCGTCGAGCGGGCACCGGCCCTCCAGGAATCGGTCACCGCCGTCGAGTACCACCTCGCGATCACCGGGGCGTCCCCGGTCGAGATCACCCGGCTGATCGAGCGGGCGTTGGCGAGCCCGACCCTCGAGACCACCCGCACGAGGAAGGGCCGGGAAGTCGTCGAAGACGTCCGGCCCCTGCTCCGAGCCATGACCGTCGCCGGCGCCAGCGGCGACACCACCGCGATCGACCTGGAGGTCGCAACCCAACCGAGGGGCGCCCGGCCGGGCGAGATCGTCGCCGCCGTCGACGCGCGCCTCACCGCGGAGCGGGTGCTCCGCACCCGACAATGGATCGAGCGAGCCGGCGCCAAGCTTGCGCCCTTGGACGCCGACGCGCGCATGCGCGTGCCGGAGGCACGTGCGTCATGAGAGAAGGAACGAATGTCCGACGAGACCATGCCGGAGGCCGCGGCCTCCGATGCAGACGACCGCACCGCCGGCACCGCCGGCGGGAACACGACCGAGGCAACTGACACCGACGACGCCGCGACGGGCTCGAACCCGAGCGGATCGGGAGACACCGGCGGGCCGCCGAGGCGGCGGCGCCGGCGCGGCTCGCGCGGCGGCCGGAACCGTAAGAAGCCGGCCCGAGTCCCGCCGGGCGACGACCACACGGCTGCGGCGGCCGATCGCGGGCTCACGACCGACGACGTCGCCGCCGACGCCAAGGAGGAGGCGGGCCTGACCGGTGGCGGGGGCGTCCGAGCGGGGGAGCCGGCGGCGACGGGCACCGAGACCGAGCGTCCGAAGATCGGCGACACCCGCCCCGCACCCCGACCGCCGGAGGGCTCCGCGCCCGCGGGCACGCGGGCGACCGATGGCGACGCTCGATCCGATGGCAACGGCCGCTCTTCGAGCACCCGCCGCCGCCGCCGGGGTGGGCGCGGCCGCGGCCGGTCGGGCCGCGGCGGAGGCCGCGCCCCCTCCGCCGATGTCGTCGAGGCCGACCTCGGTGTGAGCGACGGCGGCACCTTCGAGCTCGATGACGACATCCTCGAACGCCGACGCGGCCAGACCCGGAAGGGGCGCCCGGCCGGTCGTTATCTCATGTGCGTCCACGTGCACCCCGACAGCGGCACGACGCACATGGCCGTCCTCGAGGGGCGCAACCTCGTCGAGCACTACGTCGGTTCCACCGCCGACGACGACACTTCGATCGACGGCAACATCTACCTCGGGCGGGTCCAGAACGTTCTTCCCGGGATGGAAGCCGCGTTCATCGACATCGGCACGCCCAAGAACGGCGTGCTGTACCGCGGCGACGTCGCGTTCGATCCCGGCGACGTCGAGGAGAGCCATCCCCGGATCGAGCGGCTGCTGAAGAACGGGCAGGCGGTGATGGTCCAGGTCACGAAGAACCCGATCGGAGCGAAGGGCGCCCGCCTCACCCAGGAGGTGAGCCTCGCCGGCCGCTTCGTGGTGATGGTCCCGGGTCAGCCCGAGACCTACGGCATCTCGAAGCGTCTCCCCGACGACGAGCGCAAACGACTCCGCAGCGTGCTCGAGGGACTGCGCCCACCCGATGCCGGACTGATCGTGCGCACCGCCGCCGAGGGCGCCACCCGCGAGGAGCTCGAGCGCGACGTGGATCGGCTCGAGACCCAGTGGCAGCAGATCTCCAGCCTCGCCGAACGTTCGAAGCCCGCCCGGCTCCTCTACAAGGAGCCGCAGATGGTGGTGCGGGTGATCCGGGAGGAGTTCACCCGGGAGTACCGGGGCGTGGTCATCGACGACCGCGACCTGTACGAGGAGATCAGGAGCTACGTGGAGGCCATCGCACCCGAGCTCGCCGACCGGATCGAGTTCTACGACGAAGCCGAAGAGGGCATTCCGATCTACGAGCGGTTCCACGTGCACGAGCAGCTCATCAAGGCGCTCGACCGCAAGGTCTGGTTGCCTTCGGGCGGGTCGCTCGTGATCGAGCGCACCGAGGCCCTCACGGTGATCGACGTGAACACGGGCAAGAACGTCGGCCGGTCGAATCTCGAGGAGACCGTCTTCCGCAACAACCTGGAGGCCGCCGACGAGGTGGCCCGCCAGCTCCGCCTGCGCGACATCGGTGGGATCATCGTGATCGACTTCATCGACATGGAGATCAAGAAGAACCGCGACGAGGTCATGCGGGCGTTCCGTGAGGCGCTCGCCCGCGACAAGACCCGCACCCAGGTCTTCGACATCTCCGAGCTCGGTCTCGTCGAGATGACCCGGAAGCGGATCTCCGAGGGCCTCGTGGAGACGTTCTCGATGACCTGCCCGAACTGCGCCGGCCGCGGGATCCTCCTCGACGAG
>DASUUL010000321.1:0-8101 GCA_036374115.1 Acidimicrobiia bacterium
ATCGGGCGGCCGGCGGACGACCTCCTCGGCGACCTGCCCCTCACCGAGCGCACGCCCGAGGGCGCGCTCCGGCTGCACGCGCTGTGGGAGCCGGCGCTGCGGCGCCGCCTCGACCCCGATGACCGTCGCCAGGCGCTGCGGAGAGGCGCGGCCGAGCTCCTCGGCCGGGGCGACGTGCGCCGCGCCTTCGACGCGTCCGCCGCCGCCGGGGACCTCGACGGCCAGCGCGCCGCCGTGCGTGCCGCACTCGCGCAACCACTCATGCGCACGCGTCTCGACGACCTGCGCTACCTCGGTGGCCGGCTCCCCCCGGAGCTCGACGTGGAGGCCACGCTCCTGCGCGCCTTCCTCTCGCTCGGCGGCCCCGAGACGACCGCGATCGAGCGCTTCGAGCAGGCAGCCGCGCTGGCCCGGGCGCGCGACGACGCCGAGAGCGAGTGCCTCGCCCTCTGGCGGCTGCAACAGTCGGAGTTCTGGGCCGGGAACCCCGAGCACGTGCCGGCGCTGAACGCGCGCCTCGAGGAGCTGGCCGCGCGAGGTGTGGCCCGCGCCGAGATGCTCGTGGCGATCGAGGCGGCCGCCGAACTCGGGCGGCGCGGCCGGCGCGAAGAGGCCCTCCTCCGGATGCACGCGCTCGAGCAGGACGGTCGCACCGCCCTGCTCGCCGAGACGCTCAACCTCCGCGCCGGGGTCGTGTTCGGGCTCGGCTGTCCGGAAGACGTGTTGCCCCCGGGCTTCGGCCCCAACGAGCTGCTCCAGGGCTCGGGCGACGACCCGCGCAGCGTTCTGGGCCACGCGCTCTGGCTCCGAGGCGAGGTGGCGCCGGAGGCTGCGCTCGCGATCGGGCGGGAGCTCGCGCGCGAGGTGGTCGCGACCCGGATCACCCACCAGCACGTCGCCCTGCTCGGCGTGCTCAGCCGCATCGCGGTGCATGCCGGCGATCTCGACGCCGCCGAGGATCTCCTCGACGAGGGCAAGGGCCTCGTCGGCGACGGGCTCACGGGCCACGCCGGCGCGTTCCTCCGCGTCGCCGACGCCAGCCTCGCCGTCGGGCGCCACGAAGAGGCTCGGGCGGCCGAGCTGCTCGACACCACCCTCCGCACGCTGGCGATGGAGACGCTCCCGGCGATGGCATACCTCACCGTGCTCCCGATGCTCCACCTCCTCGCCCCGGGCACACGCGAGGCGATCGACCACGCCAACGTCGGTCCGACGCTCACGGTCGTCCGGGACGTGGCGCGCGCCCTGACGGCGCTGCGCGAGCACGGCGACGTCGCCCCCGCCGCCGCGCTCCCGTGGCGGCGGGCCAACCTCCTACGCGCCCATGTCGCGCCCCCGCACCTCGCGGAGCTGGCGGTGGGGGCGCTGGCCGGCGGCGCGGGGACTGCCGACGCCGTGCTGGAAGCCCTGCCCGAGCGCCGCGCGCAGCTCCAGTGGACGGCGTCGACCCACCGGGACGCCGTCGCCGAGTTGGCCCGCCAACGGCTCGCCGCCATCCCGGCCCGGCCGCGCCAGGTGGTGCACGTCGACCTCTTCGGCGGCCCGACCCTGTCGCTCGGCGGCGTCGTGGTGGCCGACGGCGCCTGGAAGCGGGAGCGGGTCCGCCAGATCCTCTGCTTCCTCCTCACGCATCCGGTCACCACGCGCCACGAGCTGATGGAGGCGCTGTGGCCGGACCTCGACGAGCAGGGTGCCGGCGGCAACCTGCGTACGAACCTGGCGCATCTCCAGCGGGCCCTCCAGCCCGATCGCGGGCGCGACGAGGCGCCGTGGTTCGTCCGCACCGACGGGGAGATGCTCTCGTTGTGCACCGACGGGCTGACGACCGACGTGGAGCGCTTCGACGTGTTGGTCGAGGAGGGGCGGCGCTTCGAGGACCGGGGCGTGCCGGGGACGGCGCTGGCGCGGTACCTGGAGGCCGTGGAGCTCTACAGCGGCGACTACCTCGCGGGCTTCGACGACAGCTGGGCGGCGTACGAGCGCATCCGGCTGCGGTCGGCGTTCGTCGCGGCGGCGACGCGTGCGGGCGAGCTGCTCCTGGCCCGGGGCGAACCCGAGCAGGCCCTCCGCCTCGCCGACCGGGTGGCGGCGGTGGACGAGCTTGCCGAGCGCGCCCACCGGCTCCGGATCCAGTGCCTGCTCGCCGTCGGCGACCGCAGCGCGGCGCGCACGAGCGGCGAGCGGCTCCTCGTCCTGCTCGCCCGGGCCGACCTCGCGCCCGAACGCGAGACCGTCCGGCTCGTCTCCCCGCTGGGCCTGTGAGACCGGCGTCGGTACGCTGACGGCATCGGAGCCGACGACCTCGCCCGCCAAGCGGTCGACGCGATGGAGGCCGTGACCGGTCGCCATCCCGGCGCCCGGGCCGCCCACGCCAAGGGCACGCTGTGCTCGGCCGCGTTCACGCCCGGCCCCGAGGCCGCCGGCCTCAGCCGGGCCGCGCACTTCCGCGGTCCCGCGGTGCGGGCCCACGTACGGTTCTCCAACGGGAGTGGTGACCCGGGGGCGCCCGATTTCGAGGCTCGCGAGGGCCGCGGCATGGCCGTCAAGCACTACCTCCCCGACGGCTCGAGGACCGACGCCATCGGCATCACGCTGCCGGCGTTCTTCGTCAACACCGTCGAGGGCTTCCTCGACTTCGTGCGTGCCCGTACGCCCGACCCCGCGACCGGCGAGCCCGACCCCGCGGCGATCGCGGAGTTCATCGGGGCCCATCCCGAGGCGCTGACCGCGGCCGGGGCCGTCCTGGCCGCGACGCCACCCGAGAGCTACCTGCGCTGCGCGTACAACTCGCTGCACGCCTACCGCTTCGTCGACGGCGATGGCGTCGCCCGGTTCGTGCGCTACCGCTGGGAACCGGAGGAAGGCGAGGCGAGCCTCGATCCCGACGAGGCCGAGCAGCGCGGGCCCGACTACCTCCAGCAGGACCTCGCCGACCGGCTCGAGCGCGGGCCCGTCGGGTTCACGGTCGTCGCGCAGATCGCGGAGCCCGGCGACCCCGTCGCCGACCCGACGGCCGTGTGGCCGGACGAGCGGCGACGGGTCGGCCTCGGCCGGCTCGAGATCACCGGGCTGGCGCACGACCGGGAGCGCGACGGCGACGTGCTCGTGTTCGACCCGACACGCGTGACGGACGGGATCGAGCTCACCGACGACCCCATCCTCCGGTTCCGCTCCGATGCCTACGCCGAGTCGGTGCTGCGCCGCAGCGGGGTCGCCCGCCCGGCCGCGCCGTGAGGCCGGGAAGGAATCGCGAGCTCCGCATGTTGGGCGGGGGGTGAGGGTCGAGCCGGGCGCGAAGCGAGTGCGGGTCTACGTCGGCGGGGAGGCCGTCGCCGACACCATCCGACCTCTGCTCGTCTGGGAGGTTCCCTACTACCCCGCGTACTACCTGCCCGTCGACGACGTGCGCATGGAGCTCCTCGCACCGACCGGCAACACCAGGCGTTCACCCAGCCGCGGCGAGGGCACCTATTTCGCGGTGAAGGGCGGGGATCGGGTGGCCCACGACGCCGCGCTCCGCTACGCCGACTCGCCCGTCAAGCAGCTCCGCGACCACGTGCGTTTCGACTGGGACGCCGTCGACGCCGTCTTCGAGGAGGACGAGGAGGTGTTCATCCATCCGCGGAGCCCCGACACCCGCGTCGACATCCTCCACAGCTCTCGCCACGTACAGGTGATCGTCGACGGCGTCACCGTGGCCGACACGCATCGGCCCACGATCCTGTACGAGACCGGCCTTCCGCCCCGTTACTACGTCCCCCGGACCGACGTGCGCATGGACCTGCTCGACGCGACCGACTCGCGCACCGGCTGCCCCTACAAGGGCTTCGCCCGCTACTGGAACGTCCGCGCCGGCGACGCCGTGCACGAGGACCTGGCGTGGTCGTACCCGACGCCGCTCCCCGAGAGCCAGAAGATCGCCGGCCTGGTCGCGTTCTACAACGAGCGCGTCGACCTCGTGGTCGACGGGGAGCGCCAGGAGCGCCCGCGCACGCCGTTCTCGTAGCGATTCCTTGAACGTGCGCGCCCTTCGCGCCGTAGACGACGCGCTCGGCGCGCAGGTTCGGGAGGGGGTCAGCCGAGCTCGCTGCCGAAGACGCCGACGAACGACACCATCTCGCCCGGGTAGCCGCCGAGGTTGTGGGTGAGGGCGAGCTTGCGGTCGGCCGTGCGGATGCGGCGCTCGTCGGGCACTTCGCCCCGGAGCTGCAGCCAGCTCTCGAACAGCATGCGCAGGCCCGACGCGCCCACCGGGTGGCCGAAGCTCTTGAGCCCGCCGTCGGGGTTGACGGGCAGGTCGCCGTCGAGGTCGAAGGTGCCCGCGAGCACCTCCTTCCACGCGCTCCCCCGCTCGGCGAACCCGAGGTCTTCCATGATGAGCAGCTCGGCGGGCGTGAAGCAGTCGTGCACCTCGGCCATCGCCAGCTCCCGGCGGGGATCGGCGATGCCCGCCTGGGCGTAGGCGTCGCGCCCGGCGGCCTCGATCTCGGGGAACCAGGTGTAGTCGTAGTCGGGGTCGGCGTTCCCCCCGGCGTTGCCGGCAACGAACGACAGGCCCTTCACGTAGAGCGGCTTGTCGGTGTACTCGAGGGCGTCCTCGGCTCGCACCACGACCATGGCGGCGCTTCCGTCGGCGACACCGGAGCAGTCGAACACGCGCAGGTCGCCGGCCATCACGGGTGAGGCGCAGATCGTGTCGGTGCTGACCTCCTTGCGGAACTGCGCCCGTTCGTTGCGCGCTCCGTTGAAGTGGTTCTTCCACGAGATGTGGGCGAGCACCTCGCGCATCTCGCCCTCGTCGACCCCGTACCTCTTCGCGTACGCGGGCACGCACATCGCGAACATCGCGGCGGCGGTGAGTGTGCGGTTGGTGCCGTCGGTGGGCATCTTGGCCGCGCCGACGAGCCCTTGATATCCGCTGTCCTTGACCTTCTCGACGCCGACGGCCATGGCCACGTCGTAGGCACCGCTCGCCACTGCGTACGCGGCGCCGCGCAGGGCCTCGGAGCCGGTGGCACAGAAGTTCTCGACCCGGGTGACAGGCTTGTTCTGGAGCTGGAGCGGGCGCGAGAGCGTCATGCCCGACATGCCCGACATCGCCGTCCCGAGCCAGAACGCGTCGACGTCGTGCTTCGTGATCCCGGCGGCGGCGAGGGCTTCGCTCGTGGAATCGATCAGAAGGTCGTCGGGACCCTTGTCCCAGTGCTCCCCGAAGCGCGTGCACCCCGCGCCGACGATGGCGACCTGGTCCTTGATCCCGTGCGATGCCATGCGATCCCTCCCGCGTCAGCTGCGGATCAGGCGGGCCTTCCAGAAGTAGTTGTGGATCCCGTCGGCGGTGAAGAGCTTGCGGAACGTCAGCTCCACCCGGTCGCCCATCTTCACACCGTCGGCGTCGACGTCGGTGAGCTCGACGGGCAGGCGGCCGCCGTCGTCGAAGTCGACGATCGCGAAGACGATCGGCGGGCTCGGCGAGTACGCGATCCGGTCGACGGTGAACGTCGAGATCGTACCGGCGACGTCGCTCATCGGGGCCGGCTCCATCTCGTCCTGGGCGCCGCCCTCGCGCGACACGCGAGCCGGCGGCAGGTGGAGCGCCCCGCTCGACCGGTCACGCGATCCCACGAACGCGTACTTCCACCCCTCGGTGCGGCCGGCCACCGCGGCGGAGATGCGCTCGGGCTCGGGGCGGCGAGGCGGCTCGACCGTGACCACGCCCCGCCACGACAGGAACTTCCCGTATGGAACCTTGCCGCCCGCCGCCACCTGCGCCGCGACCGGGCGAGCCGGCTCGTAACCCGAGACCGCGTCGGTGGTGCGGAAGAGCAGCACGTCGGCGCCGTCGGCGAGGGCCACCACCGCGATCACCTCGCCCGGCGCCGCCGTCTCGAGCGCGGCGGTGAGGAGCAGCGCGGGGTGGGCGGTGCCGGTGTTGCCGACGGTGGCGGAGAGGTCGTCGACGATCTTCGCCTTGTCGACGCCGAGGCGGCCCGTGAGCGAGCGGACGGCGCGGGCATGCACCCCGGTGACCACGAGCCGGTCGACCTGCTCGGGCGCGAGCTCGGCGGCCTTCAGCGCCGCGTTCCACGCCTGCTCCCCGAGCGGCACGTACTTCGTCTCGCCGAAACGCTCTTCCCACTGCTTGGTGACGGCGTCGCCGGGGAGCCGCCACCGGTCGATGAACTCCTCGGTTGCGCTCCCCGCGCCCAGGTACTCGGCGATCACGGTGCCCGTGCTGTCGTCGCCGACGACCACCGCGGCGGCCCCGTCGCCGCCGGCGGACTCGTCGGCACCGGTGGGAAGGCCGGTGCGCAGGTCGGACGCCACCGCGAGCACCGTGCCGGTGTGGTCGAGCGCCGCTCGGAGCGCGCCCGGCCCCGAGCGCACCGCGCCGCCGGTGTCGATCGCGGCCACGGCACGGTCGAGGCGCAGCGCGGCGTGGAGGGTGGTGGCGTTGGTCTTCTCCAGGTAGGCCGGGTCGGCGGTGGCGAACCACAGCGCCCCGGGCTGGGCGCCCGAGGCGGCGCGCAGCGCGAGGCGGGCCGCCTCCACGCCCATGGTGGTCGTGTCCTCGTCGTAGGACGCCACCGCCCGGCTGCCCTTGCCGCCCCCACTGCCGAAGGTGGCCGCCACTTCCGACCGGTCGAGTCGCCGGTACGGCACGTAGCCGCCGGCCGCCAGGATCCCCCGCATGCCCGCAGTGTACGCCCGCCGCCGCGACCCTGACGAAAGCGTCAGGTTCAGACGGACCCTTGACATTCTTGCGCGATCGGCGAATCATTTCGCTTGCACGACCGGCGAAGTATGAGAGGGGCCGGATGGCCGCGGACGTGACCGACGCCGTGCTGGGGGCGCTCGCCCACGACGGGCGCCGCCGCATCCTGCGGGTGCTGCGCGACCGGGGCGGCTCGATGACGTCGGGCGAGATCGCCCAGCAGTTCTCGACCGCCTGGTCGACCACGACCCGGCATCTCGCGGTGCTCCACGACGCCGGGCTCGTGAGCGTCGAGAAGCAGGGACGCGAGCGGATCTACCGGGCCCACCCGGACGTCGCCGACCGTGTGCTCGGCCTGGTCGGCACGGAGATGCGAGCGGAGGTACCCACGATGAGCGAGACGACCGGAACGACGCCGGGCGGAGCCCTGGAGCTGGTGTCGGCGATGCTGTACGTGTCGTCGGTTCCCCAGGCGGCCGCCTTCTACTCCACGTGCGGGTTCGACCTCGTGCGCGACGACGAGGGCCTGGCCCGCATGCGGGCCCCGGGCGGCGGCGAGCTGCTGCTCCATCCCGTCCCCGACGACGGGTCGGTCGCGGCTCCCGGTATCAACCTCTACTTCGAGGTCTCCGACCTCGACGGGCACTACGACCGGCTCTGCGACGCCGGGATCGACTTCGACTTCCCGCCGACCGACATGGCTTGGGGCAGGCGCCACGCGTACCTCCGCGACCCCGACGGCCGCACGCTGTCGTTCGTCCAGCGGAGCTGAGGCTCGCACGCCGACCATCCGCTCGCGCGGCCCGCCGGTCCGCTTAGGGTCGGCGGTCGTGGAGCGTGCGAGCGCGCGGGTGCGGCGGCGGGTCGCGGCCGGCCTCGCGGCGGCGCTCCTCGCCGGCGGCGTCGCCGCGTTCGTCACGCTGGAGGGCGGCGTCGACAGCGTCGACGAGTCGGTCGAGCGGTTCTACCGGCGCACGTCGTTCGCGGACCTGGTCGTGACCGGCGGGAACGCCGCCGCCTTCGCCGAGCGGGCCCGGCGCGTCGACGGGGTCGCCGCGGTCGAGACCCGCTCCACGGGGTCGCTGGCGGTCTGGGTCGGCGACGGGCGCGCCAAGCTCGAGGGCCGGCTCCTCGGCCTGCCCTCGGCGCGGCCGAGCGTCGATCGCGTCGGCGTGCGATCGGGCCGGCCCCTCGCCGAGGGCGACGT
The DNA here is from genome assembly GCA_036374115.1 of Acidimicrobiia bacterium. Classification (GTDB taxonomy): domain Bacteria; phylum Actinomycetota; class Acidimicrobiia; order IMCC26256; family JACDBD01; genus JACDBD01. The sequence goes on from DASUUL010000321.1 coordinate 7,923, forward strand.
GAGCGTGCTCGTGGAACGCCACACGGCTGACGCCTACGACCTCGCGCCGGGCGACCGCATCGAGCTCCTCGGCGTCGGCGACGTGGTGGAGCTCGGCGTGGCCGCGACCGGTGTCTCCCCCGAGTACCTCGTACCCGCGGCCAGCCAGCAGCAGATCCTCACCACGCGAGGAAGCTTCG
>DASUUL010000322.1:0-6726 GCA_036374115.1 Acidimicrobiia bacterium
GTGCCGCTGTACTCCCTCGTGTTCCATTGCCGCATGCTCGGCGGCACGCTCGAGGGGCATCCGCTCGAGACGCGCCAAGTCGGCTTCTACCCGCGGGACGCGCTGCCCCAGCCGCTCGCGGGCGGTGCCCGCTGGGTCGACCCCGCCTTTGCCGCCATCAACGGCGAGACCCGCCCCGCCGACTTCGACATCCCCCGCACCCCACCCTGGCGCGAGCCCAGCTCTTGATGCGTACCGCGTGCGCAATAGTTGCGCACGCGGTACGCATCTACGGGGCGGCGGTGGCGTCGAGCTCGCACATGGTGAAGAGGGGGCGGAGCTCGACGCCGATCTCGGCGAGGGCTTCGGGGCCGCCCGCTTGGCGGTCGATGACGCACACGGCGTGCTCGACGACCGCACCCCGCTCGCGCAGGTCGCCGCACGACAGCACGACCTGACCACCCGACGTCACGACGTCCTCCACCACGGTGAGACGGCGGCCGTCGACCTCGCCGCCCTCGGCCAACCGGCAGGTGCCGTAGGTCTTGGCCTCCTTGCGCACGAACAGTGCCGGGAGCCCCGTGACCTGCGACAGCGCGGTCGCGATCGGCACACCACCGAGCTCCAGCCCGGCGAGCGCCTGGGTGCCGGGGGGCACCAGCGGGACCAGCGCCTCCGCGATCGCGCGCAACAGCCGCGGGTCCGACTCGAAGAGGTACTTGTCGAAGTACTCGGTGCTGGTGGCGCCCGAACGCAACGTGAACTCGCCCGTCAGGTGGGTGCGGGCGAAGATGGTGGCGGCGAGCTCGGATCGGTCCACGGCCGGCAGCCTGTCACGCCTGCAGCTCGTCGAGGAGGAGCGCCACGATCGATACGCCTCCCTTGGCCCGCTCCCACGCGTCGCCGATCCGGTCGTGGTCGACCAGGCCGGTGGCGTCGGGTGGACGGCCGAGCGCGGCCCCGCCGGCGCGGGCGAGCGTCGCCGGCTCCAGGTCGTCGTGCGGCGCGAACACCTCGAGCCCGTCCCACAGCGACGCCAGGGGCCGGCGATCGTCGCCGAGCGCGAGCGCGCCGGGATCACGGCCGCCGGCGAGCTGACTCACCACCTGCTCCCACAGCTCGTAGTGCGAGAGGCCCGCGGGGAGCCGGTAACCGGCCGTGGGATGGAGCCGCCATTCGAGCGTCACGCCGCCGGGCCCGTCGTCGGTGAGCCAGGTCTGCGAGCCGTTGACGTAGCTGTCGACCGGCGCTCCGAGGTGGGCGTCGAGCGCGAGCACGAGCTCGGGTGCGATGCGCCAGACCGCGCTGGCGACACGCGTGCCCACGACGCTCGACGGTTCAGGCGGCGTCGGCGGGCTCGACGGGCCCGTAGCGCACGATCGCGTCGAAGAGGTCGATCGCTGTGCGGTCGTCGTCGATGATCCCCCGGGCACGCGGCGGTGCGAGCCGCTTGCGGGCGAACCAGTTGGCGACGACGGCCTTGCGGGCGTCGCTGTCGCGACGCAACAGCCACGTGGCCTCGTCGAGGAGCAACGCACCCTCGGCGAGATCGGCGAGCAGGTGCGTGAAGCGGCGGGCGTGGAGGAGCTGCGTCTCGGTGTCGGACGCCTCGAGGTGCGCGATCGCCTCGCGCGCCTCGGCGAGCGTGCCCGCCACCGCATCGACGGTCTCGGCGACGGTCTTCTCGCCGTTGGCGTTGTCGAGCGCCGTCTCGACGCGGGTGAGGAGCGCGGTGTGGGCCTGGTCGTTGCGCATCGCCCGCCGGACGTCGAGGGAGCAGATGTTCTCGGTGCCCTCCCAGATCGTGTGGCACTGCGCGTCGCGCAGCTGGCGGGCCATAGGCCAGTCCTCCATGTACCCGTTGCCGCCGAAGATCTCGAGCGCCTGGCTCGCGGCCCCGACCGCCTCGCGGGTGGCGCGCACCTTTGCCAGCGGTACGAGGATGCGGCGGAGCAGGCGACCGGCGTCGGGATCGAACATCGAGCGGCTCGCCGCCCCGCACTCGAACGTCAGTGCCATCCCCGCCTCGAGCTCCACGAGGAGGTCGACGAGTGTCTCGCGCACGAGGGGATAGCGGTCGATGCGCTGGCCCCACTGCTCGCGGTGGGCGGCGTACACCGCCGCCTCGAGGAACGAGCGGCGGTGGATCCCGAGGCCCATGACCGCCACACCGAAGCGGCTGCCGTTGACCATCTCCATCATGCGGTTCAAGCCGCCGCCGGGGGTGCGCTCGCCGTCACCTTCGCGGGCGGCGTCGGCGTGCCGACCCGCCATCCACGCCCGCGCCCCGTCGAGGGTCACCTCTGCGGTGGGGACGCCGACGGTGCCGAGTTTGGGCTTGAGCCGCTTGATGCGGAAGCCGTTCGGGGATCCGTCGGGGAGCACCCGGGGGACGATGAACGTCGCCAGCCCGCGTGTGCCCTCGGGCGCGCCTTCGGGGCGGGCGAGCACGATGAACACCTCGGCGTCGACGTTGGAGCAGAAGTGCTTGTCGCCGTGCAGGCGCCACTCGGCGCCGTCGGGGACGGCGCGGGTCGTGTTGGCGCCGACGTCGCTCCCGCCCTGGCGCTCCGTGAGGAACATCCCGCCTTCCCACGCTTCGTCGGGGTCCAGGCTCGTGAGCCGGCGCAGCAGCTCGTCGCGTACGGCGTCCGGGGCGTGGCGCTCGACGATGTCGGCGGCACCGGCGGTCATCCCGAGGCCGCAGTAGATCGCGGTCTCGGCCTGGCAGACGAGATAGGCGAGCGAGGCCGTGAGCACCGCCGGGACCGGCCGATCGGTGTGTGCGGGCAGGCCCACGAACCCGGCACGCACGAGGTCGGCCTTGCTCTCGAGCCAGGTGGGGTGGTGCACGACGGTGTCGACCTCGTGACCCCAGTGGTCGTAGCGATCGAGCACCGGGCCGTGCTTGTCGGTGATCTCGGCCCGCTCCGCCAGCGGGCCGCCGCACAGCACGCCGTAGCGGGCGACGTGCTCCTCGGCGAAGGCCCGGTCGGCGGGGTCGGGGAGAAGGCGGTCGAGGAGGAGGCGGAGGTTCGGGTCGGTGCCGTACCAGTCGAGCCCGATCGCCTGGTCGTAGCTGGAGTAGTCGGGGAGCACGACCCCAAAGGCTATCGCTCCCCGGCCTACCATCGTCCGGCCCGACCCGCGGCGGTCCGACGTGTCGCGACCACGAGGGCTCACGAGGAGGGGACGTGCGAAGGACGCTCACAGCGGTGCTCGTGGCGGTGGCGGTCACCGCGGTTGCGTGCGGAACCGAGAGCGACGGCGACGAGTCCGAGGTCGGGGCGTTGTCGAAGTCGGAGTTCGCCAGCCAAGCGAACGACCTGTGCTCCACGGCGGCCGCCGACCGGGAGCAGGTGCTCGCCGAGATCGACCCGAGCGAGTCCGGCGCCGAGCAGGCCGATCAGCTGAGCAACATCATCGACATCGACCAGAAGCTGCTCGCCGACGTCGACCAGCTCGTCCCACGCGAGCCGGAGCAGCAGACCGTCACCACACTGCTCGACCAGTGGCGCGACCGCATCGATCTCGAGGAGCAGCTGCGCACCGCCACGGCCGACGACGACGCCGCGCAGGTGTCGGAGCTCACCGCGCAGGTGCAGCAGGTCGACGACCAGGCGAACGAGATCGCGGACGAGCTCGGCCTCGACGACTGCAAGCGCGGGGAGGGCGTCTGACCACCCGGCGGGCCGTGCGGGCCGTCCTGGCGGTTGCCGTCGTCGTGCTGGCGGCCTGCGACAGCGTGCCCGGGGGGAACGCCGACGACGACGCCCCGCTCTCGAAGGACGAGTTCGTCGAGCAGGCGAACGAGATCTGCCGGGCCAGCCAGTCCGAGGCCGCGCGGATCCCGGCGCCGAGCCTCGCGGACCCCGCGGCCGTGGAGGACGCGATCCTCCAGTCGGTCGCCATCCACCGGCGCGCCCTGCGCGAGCTGCGCGGCCTCGAGCCGCCGGAGACCGACGTACCCGGGGTGCGGAACTGGCTCCGCCTGGTCTCCGAGACCGTGGACGAGATGGAGGCGCTGGCGCACGCGATCGCAGCGGGCGACCGGGAGGCGATGACGACCGCCATCGACCGGGGCGACGCGCTCACGGCGGACGCCGAGGCCTTCACCGAGGCGTACGGGATCTTCGCCTGTTCCACCGAGGAGCCCCCCGAGGGCGCCGACACGGGCGAGGGCGACCCGGGAGACGGCGGGTCCACCACCACCACGACCACGACCACCACCACGGGATGACGTCTCGCCCGACGGGGTAGCGGTCCCGGCGCGCCGCCCCTAGCATCCGTGGCCGTGCCGTACGACCGGCTCTCGGCCCTCGACTCGAGCTTCCTGCACCTGGAGCGGCTCGAGACGCCGATGCACGTCGGTGCACTGAGCGTCTTCGAAGGGTCATCGTTCTTCGACGACGCCGGGCATTTCCGGCTCGCCGACGTCCGCGAGCTCGTCGCGTCACGACTGCACCTCATCCCGCGGTTCCGCAAGCGCCTCCGGCACGTCCCCGGCGATCTCGGCCGTCCGATCTGGGTCGACGACGACCGCTTCGACATCGGGTACCACGTCCGCCTCACCGCCCTGCCGACACCGGGCACACGGGCCCAGCTGGTCGCGCTCACCGAGCGCATCCAGGCCGGGTTGCTCGACCGCAGCAGGCCCCTGTGGGAGCTGTGGTTCGTGGAGGGTCTCGAAGACGGCAACGTCGCGCTCATCCAGAAGACGCACCACGCGCTCGTCGACGGCGTCTCCGGCGTCGACGTCGCGACCGTCCTGCTCGATTTCGCGCCCGAGCCCACCGTGCTCGAAGCACCCGAATGGCGCCCGGAGGCGGCTCCGTCGGGGGAGCGGCTGGCGTTCGACACGATCGTCGAGCGGCTCACGGAACCGGCCGAGATCGCCCGCTCACTCCGGCGCGCGGTGCGCGGCCCGCGCCGGGCGCTCCGGCAGGTGTCGGACGTCGGGCGCTCGATCGCCTCGCTCGTCGACCGCAACGCGATCGCCCCGCGGACGTCGCTCAACCGGCGTATCGGGCGGAACCGGCGCTTCGAGCTCGTGCGCGTCTCCCTCGACGACGTCAAGGACATCCGGGTCCGCCTCGGCGGCACGGTCAACGACGTGGTCCTGGCCGGGATCGCCGGCGGCCTCGCCCGACTGCTCGAGACCCGCGAGGAGCTCCATCCCGGTCTCACGCTCAAGGTGATGTGCCCGGTCTCGGTGCGCGACGAGTCCGAGCAGATGCAGCTCGGCAACCGCGTGTCGGCGATGTTCGTCCCGCTGGCCGTGGGCGAGATCGACCCGCTCGCCCGGTTGTCGGCGGTGCAGGCCGTGACCGCCGACCTCAAGGAGCGCAAGCAGGCCGTGGGCGCAGCGTTCCTCTCCGACCTGACGCAGTACGCGGCGCCGACGCTGATGGGGCTGGCGGCGCGCCTCGCCCACCGCCAGCCGTTCTTCAACCTGATCGTCACCAACGTGCCCGGCCCGCAGGTTCCCCTCTACTGCATGGGCGGGCGCCTGCTGGAGGCGTACCCGGTGGTGCCGATCACGAGGAACCAGAACGTCGTGGTCGGAATCCTCTCGTACTGCGGCCAGCTGCACTTCGGTCTCTTCGCCGATCGGGACGCGTTCGAGGACATCGGCGTGTTCGCCGCCGGCATCGAGGACGCCTTCGCCGAGCTGCGCAAGCTCGCGTCCGACCGCAACGAAGACCAACGAGTGGGCGAAAGCACATAGAGACGGGCGAGGGGGGACCGTGGCCGGGGCGCTGTGGGAACGAGAAGCATGGGAGCTCGCCGATGCGGTGCGCGCCGGTGAGCAGTCGGCCGAGGAGCTCCTGGAACTGTCGCTGCGCCGGCTGGAGACCCACGGCGGCGCCCTGAACGCGGTGTGCCACCTCGACGCCGACGCCGCCCGGGCGCGGGCGGCGGAGGTCGACCGGCAAGTCGCGCGCGGCGACGACCCGGGGCCATTCGCAGGGATCCCGATGGGCGTGAAGGAGCTCGCGGAAGTGCAGGGCTGGCCGTGCACGCACGCGTCTGTGCCCTATCGCGACGCGGTGGCCGACTTCGACTGCGTCGAGGTCGCACGGCTGCGCGATGCCGGCGCGGTCATCACGGCCCAGACGACATCACCGGAACACGGCACCGTCAGCTTCACCAACTCGCCCCTCCACGGCGTCACCCGCAACCCGTGGGACACGGCGCGCACGCCGGGTGGGTCGTCGGGGGGTTCCGCCGCCGTGGTGGCGGCCGGCATCTTTCCCGCGTGTACCGGGAGCGACGGCGGCGGCTCGATCCGCATCCCGTCGTCGTACAGCGGGCTGTTCGGCATGAAGACGACCCTCGGTCTGCTCGGAACCGGTCCCGGCCCGTCGAACTACCCGTCGCTCACGTCGGTGCACGGACCCATCGTGCGGTCGGTTCGCGACGCGGCCCGCTACGTCGACGCAACCGCCGGGCCCACCGTCACCGACTTCATCTCGCTGCCGAAGCCGGCGGTGCCGTTCGAGGAGCAGCTCGCCACCGGCGCCGCCGTCGACCGGTTGCGCGGGAAGCGCGCCGCGTGGAGCGCGACGCTCGGCTACGCGGTAACCGATCCCGAGGTCGAGAAGCGCGCGCACGAAGCCGCCCTGGCGCTCGTCGACCTCGCCGGGCTCGAGCTGGTCGACATCCCGGTGGAGCTCCCGAGGCCGGGACTGTCGTGGGGGATCCTGTCGTCGCTCGGTACGGCCGCCTGGCATCTCGACGACGTGC
>DASUUL010000323.1:0-10992 GCA_036374115.1 Acidimicrobiia bacterium
CCGTCCCGCTCGGGCCCGTGGTCGCGCCGGTGAACGAGGTGCTCGCCGGCGCCAGCGCGGCGGCGGCGTCGCTCCTCACCGGCGCCGCCCCGGGCTCGACCGCGCCGCCCCGGACGCCCGCCCCGTTGCCGCCGCCGGCCGACCCGGCCGTGCCCGCCCCGGCCGCCCCACCCGCGCCCGGTGGGCCCGCGAGCACCGCGCGATCGTCCGGGGGCGGCGGCGGCTCCGACGCGGGGAGTGCCGAAGGCGCGCCCGCTCCGCCGGCGCCGGGAGCGACCGACGCCCCGTCGCGCACCCCCACCGAGGCGGTCGCCGACGCCGTGGGCGCCGCCGCTCGCTCGTTCACCGCACTGTACGTCCTCGCGGCGGCCGTCGTGCTGTTCCTGGTGCTGCAGGACCGGCTCGACCGCGGTGAGGCGAAGCTGGCCCACGCGCCGCTCGACGACGAAGCGCTGGAGTTCCGATGACCGCGCGCGACCGCGACGAGTTCGTCCCCCTCGGCGAGCGGCTCTCGGTGCTGTGGCTCGTCCGCTACCTGGTCGCGCTGGCGGTCCTCGTCATCAGCGGGTTCATGGGCGACGTGGAGCGCCGTCTCGTCCCGCTCGTGGTCGTGTACGTGGTCGTGACCGGCATCATCGAGCTCGTTCGCCGGCGCGCTCGCCGGCGGGGCCTCGGCGCGTTGTCGGCGACACTGCTGCTCGACGGCGTGTTCCTCGCGGCCGCGGTCGCGCTCACCGGCGGCTACGACAGCCCGTTGCTGTTCCTCGTGTTCATCCAGGTCATGGCGGTCACGCTCCTCGTCTCGTACCGCACCGGCCTGAAGGTCGCGGTGTGGTACGTGCTGCTGCTCGTCGCCGGGCACGCGGTCGCGGAGGCTCGCATCGGCGGCATCGAGTCGCCCGGCGGCGACCGCGACGCCGCCCTCACCGCGGTGGCGTTCCTCCTGTTCGCCTCGGGTGCGGCCGCGTTCTCGGCGGTCAACGAACGGGCGCTGCGGCGGAGCCGCGCCGAGCTCCGGGGGCTCGTCGAGTTCAGCGGCGAGCTCGAGCGTGCCGGCGAGCCCGACAACGTGGCGTTCCTCATCGCCGCTCACGCCACCGAACGGCTCGGGTTCAGCCGGTCGGCCGTGCTGATCCCGCGCGGTGCCGGCTGGTGGGGCGTCGTCGACGACGGTCGTCATCGCCTGCTGTTCGAGTGCGGCGTCGAGGGCGGCCCGCTGGTCGGCGAGACGTGGCTCGCCGAGGATCCCGTGCTCGTACGTACCACCGAGAACACGCCGCTCGTGCAGACCTTGTTGCCCGACGCGCGGAACTTCGTGGTCGCGCCGCTCGTCGTCGATTCGGAGCCGCTCGGCATGGTGGTCGCGGAGTGGGGGCTACGCGCCGGCGACCGCATCCCCGCGCTCACCGTCGACACGCTCGCTCAGGCGGTGTCGCACTCGGCGATGTCGCTGCGCAACACCTGGCTGCTCAGCGAGGTCGAGCGCCTCGCGACGCGCGACGGCTTGACCGGCCTGGCCAACCGGCGTCTCTTCGAGGAGAGCCTCGACCGTGAGATCGCGCGGTCCGAGCGGCGGGGATCTCCGGTCTCCCTGGTGGTGCTCGACGTCGACCTCTTCAAGGATGTCAACGACACTCTCGGCCACCAAGCCGGTGACAGGGTGTTGCGCGCGGTCGGCCAGGCGCTCACCGCCAACACGAAGGCGAGCGACGTTCCCGCCCGCTACGGCGGCGACGAGTTCGTGGTGCTCCTGCCCGACTGCTCGGCGGCCGACGCCCTGATGGTCGCGGAGCGCCTCCGTGCGGCCGTGGCGGCACGGATGACGACGGTGCCGGTGAGCGTCAGCGCGGGCGCGGCGTCGTTCCCCGACAACGCCGAGGACGGCGAGCGCCTGGTCGCCGCCGCCGACGCCGCGCTCTACGAGGCGAAGGCCGCCGGCCGCGACCGCAGCGTCCGGTCCGAGCGCCGCCCCGCCGATGGCCCCGCCACCGGGCGGGCCACGGGCGTCCCCGTCGCCGGGGGCGCCCCCGCGGGCCTGGAGTAGTCAGCTCGCGGTGCGAGCCGCCGCCAGCTCCCGCAGGTAGCGGTAGTCGGCCTTGCCCGCGGCCGAGCGGCGCAGGTCGTCGACCACGAGGAAGCGCTTGGGTCGCTTGTACCCGGCGGTACGTTCCCGGCAGAACGCGTCGAGCTCGGCCTCCGCGAGCTCGTGCCCGCTGTCCGGTTGGACGAGCGCGACCACCATCTCGCCGAAGCGCTCATCGGGTACGCCCACGACGACGCAGTCGAGGACCGCCGGGTGTCGTCGCAGCAGGAGCTCGACCTCCTCCGGGTACACCTTCTCGCCACCCGTGTTGATACACGCCGATCCGCGCCCCAGGAGCTGGATCGTGCCGTCGGCGTCGACGGAGGCGTAGTCACCCGGGATCGAGTAGCGGGTACCGCCGACGGTGCGGAACGTCGCTGCCGTCTTCTCGGGGTCCTTCCAGTATCCGAGCGGGATGCGCCCGCCGACCGCGAGGAGCCCGACCTCACCCGAGCCGGGCTCCACCTCCCGATCCGTCGTCTCGTCGAGCACCTTCACCCGGTCGCTCACGCCGAACCGGGCGGGCTTGATCTCGCTGCCGGCCGTCACCGCCGAGCGGCTGGCCACGCCCTCGGAGGCGCCGAGCGAGTCGATCAACGCCACCGCGGGAAGGTGGCGCAGGATGCCGGCCTTGGTCTCGGGGCTCCACGTCACGCCCGAGCTCGTGATCGCCCGCAGCGCGGTGAGGTCCCAGCGGTCGGGCGCGGCGTCGAGCGCCGCCAGCAGCGGCCGGGCGAACACGTCGCCCACGATCGTGAGCACCTGCACCGCGTTGCGCTCGACCTCGTCCCACACGAGCCCCGGGTCGAGGCCCGCCCGGTCGACGAGCACGACGGTGCCGCCCCCGGCGAGGGTGGAGAGCGCGATGAACAGGCCGGTCCCGTGCATCAGCGGGCACGCGGGCAGGCAGGTCCCGGTGCGCTTCCCGGCGCGCGCCGCGGCCACGGGGTCGGGCGGCTCGGTGCCGGGCCGGCCCATCTGCCACAGGGCGACGTAGAGGTCGTCGTTGCGCCACATCACGCCCTTGGGCATCCCGGTGGTGCCGCCCGTGTAGAGGAAGACGAGGTCGTCGCCGGTCGGCGATCGCTCGCCCCCCGGGCCGCCCGGCTCGGCCGCCGCGAGCGCGGCCTCGTACGCCGGACCCACCTCGAGCGTGAGCGGCGCCGGATCGAGGCCGGCGATCGCCTTCGCCACGGTGTCGGAGAACTCGGGACCGTGCACGACGGCGCCGGCGTCGGCGTTGTCGAGCACGTAGCGCACCTCGTCGGCGACGTAGCGGTAGTTGACGTTGACGGGCACGCACCCGAGGAGCAGGGCGGCGAAGAACGTCTCGAGGTACTCGGGCCGGTTGAGCAGGTCGACGGCCACCTTGTCGCCGGGGCGCAGCCCGGCGGTGGCGAGATACGACGCCAGGCGGCGCGACCGCTCGTCGAACGCCGCGAACGTCAGGCGGCGTTCGCCACAGACGATCGCGTCACGGTCGGGGACCACCTCGGACAAGCCGTGCCAGACCGCGGCGAAATTGAAGTCGCTCACGGCCCCGCACCCTACCGACCCCGTTACGGCGTCGAAGGCCGCCGACCATTGGACGTCTCCGACGCCGAGAGAGGGGGAGGCGCTCAGCCGTGGATGCTGACCCGCCCGCCGCTGAACTCCTCGATCTCGTGCGCGGCGGCCTCGAGCAGCTTGTGCGACAGGTCGCTGAGCGCCCGCGCGGTGGCGAGCTCCTCGCCCACCCGCGGGACCTCGGGGTCGGCGGGGTTGCGCCGCGCCCGGCCCCAGCCGCCGACGCGTACGTCGCCGGCCGCCAGCACCGCCTTGGCCTCGGTCTCGTCGGCGGTCTCCTCGAGGAGGACCTCGACGGTCCACACCTTGTTGTCGCCCTTGTCCTTCATCTCGACCCCTCCCTGCGAGGCGATCCGGTACCGCGAGGTTGCCCCGACCGGCGGGCCCGGTCACGCCCGGCGCCCGCCCGGCACGGCCAAGCGGACCGGGGCAGCGGTCGATGCGTTCGGTGCACGACCCGAATGAACCCCATTCGAGGCGGCGCTCCCAGGGCCGAAAGTCCCGCTTCGAGGTCGTTCCCGCCGCGGCGTCCGAAGTGTGCTGGGCCCTCCGGTGGTGGGATCATGCCCTGGTGGCCCCTGGGAACGGCGCCGGGAACGGCGCCGGGAACGTTGCCGTCGCGGTCGACGGGCTGGTGAAGCGCTTCGGCGACTTCACCGCCGTCGACGGGATCTCCTTCGAGGTGGAGCCGGGCGAGCTCTTCGGCTTCCTCGGCCCCAACGGGGCGGGGAAGACCACCACCATCTCCGTCCTCTGCACGCTCCTGCACCCGAGCGGGGGCCGGGCCCGGGTCGCCGGCCACGACGTCGCCACCGACGCCACCGGCGTGCGTTCGATGATCGGGCTCGTGTTCCAGGAGATCACCCTCGACGACTACCTCACCGGCGCCGAGAACCTCCGCTTCCACGGCCGCCTCTACGGCCTGCCGCGCGCCGAGACGAAGACGCGCATGGGCCCCTTGCTCGACATGGTCGGCCTCACCGACTGGGCCGGCCAGCAGGTGCGCTTCTACTCGGGAGGGATGAAGCGGCGCCTCGAGATCGCCCGCGGCCTGCTCCACACCCCGCGCGTGCTCTTCCTCGACGAGCCGACCATCGGGCTCGACCCCCAGACCCGCAGCCACATCTGGGAGTACGTCGACGAGCTGCGCGGGCGGGAGTCGACCACGATGTTCCTCACCACCCACTACATGGACGAGGCCGAGCGCTGCGACCGCATCGCGATCATCGACCAGGGCCGCATCGTCGCCATCGACTCGCCCAGTGCGCTGAAGGCGTCGGTCGGGAAGGACTGCCTCACCCTCGATACGGCCGACAACGCCGCCGCCCGGGCCGAGATCGCCCGGGGCCTCGGTGTCGAGGGCGAGGTGAGCGACGACGGGCTGCGCCTGCGCGTCGACGACGGTGAGGCGTTCGTGCCGCGCCTCTTCGACCACCTCACCGTCGGTGTGCACTCGATCAACGTGCGCCGTCCGAGCCTCGACGACGTGTTCATCGAGTACACCGGCCGTGACATGCGCGACGCCGAGGCCGGTGTGAGCCAGCAGATGGCCGCGAACCCCATGGTTCGCGCGTTCAGGAAGTGACGGGCGTGGCGGGCGCAAGACGGGCGGAGCGATAGCGATGGCGACGACCGATCACGCCGCGCCCCGCGTCGCCGAACCGGTCGTCGCGCCCCGGTTCGCGACTCCCCGCCGCGGCGGTCGGGTCGCCCGCAACCTCGCCACCATCGGGATGGTCTGGCAGCGGGAGATGATCCGCTTCTTCCGCATGCCGAGCCGGATCATCACGGGGCTCGCGCAGCCGTTGCTGTTCCTGTTCGTGCTCGGCGCCGGGCTCGACCCGCTCGTCGGCGGCCGCACGACCGGCGGCGTCGACTACCAGGAGTTCATCTTCCCGGGCGTCATCGCGATGTCGATCCTCTTCTCGAGCCTGTTCTCGGCGATCTCGATCGTGTGGGACCGCGAGTTCGGGTTCCTGCGCGAGATGCTCGTGGCGCCCGTGTCGCGCGCCGGCCTCGTGCTCGGCAAGGCCGTCGGCGGCGGGTCGATCGCGGTGGTGCAGGGGCTGATCCTGCTCCTCGCCGCGCCGCTGATCGGCGTGAGCCTCAACCCGCTCGAGTTCGTCGAGATGTTCGGGCTGCTGCTCCTCCTCGCATTCGCCCTCAACGCGTTCGGCATCGTCATCGCCAGCCGCATGCAGCGGATGGAGGGTTTCCAGATGGTGATGACGCTGGTCGTCAACCCGATGCTGTTCCTCTCGGGAGCGATCTTCCCGACCGAGGGGCTGCCGACGTGGCTCGAGGTCGCCACCCGCCTCAACCCCGTCACCTACGGCGTCGATCCCATCCGGCGGGTGATGCTGGGCCCCGACGCCTCCCCCCTCACCTGGGGCGGGTGGGTGGTCCCGATCTGGCTGGAGGTGCTGATCGTGTTCGGCCTCGGCACCGCCATGCTCGCGATCGCGGTTCGGAGCTTCCGCAAGACCGAGTAGCGGCGCTACCCGTCGTGGAGCCCGAGGACGATCTCGATCAGCTGGTCGGCGGCGTGCTCCTGGAGGAAGTGGCCGGCGCCCGGGATCCGGGGGTGCACGCGGCCCGCGGCGCCGGGGACCCGCTCCTGGAACAGCGGCTCGAAGAACCGGGTGATGTCTTCGTGCTCCGCGAACGCGGTGACGAACGGGCGGTCGAAGCCGCGCAGGCCGGCCCACGCCTCGCGCAGCATCGACGCCGGCGGGTCGGCGTCGCCGAGCGGCACCAGGAGCGGGAACTGCCGTGCCCCGGCGCAGTAGGACTCGTCGGGGAACGGCGCGTCGTACGCCGCCTGCTCGCCCCCGGTGAGCTCGTGGTGAGTCTGGTTGAGCGGGGACCCACCGCCGACGACCTCCGACGGCCGCAACTCGTCGCGTTCCTGCGACCACTGCAGCCACGCCAGGAACGGGGAGACGGCCTCGGGCGGCACGTCGCCGATCGCGACGTCGGGATCGGGGAGCGCGGTGTTGGCCGCCACGACCCCGGCGAATCGCCCGGGCGCGCGGCCCACGTGCACGAGGAACACGAGCCCGCCCCAGTCCTGGCCGAAGAGCACGACGTCACGGAGGTCGAGCGCGTCCACGAGGGCACCGGTCCACTCGACATGGCGCTCGTAGGTGTAGTCGTCGCGCGCCGCGGGCTTGTCGGAACGCCCGAAGCCGATCAGGTCGGGCACGACGACGCGCCGGCCGGCCGCCACCAGGCCGGGGATCATCTTGCGGTACAGGTAGCCCCACGTCGGCTCGCCGTGGCCGAGGACCACCGGCGGCGCCGCGCGCGGTCCCTCGTCGACGTAGTGCATTCGGAGCCCGTCGGCGACGTCGACGTACCGCGGTTGGTACGGCCACCCTTCGACGCGCTCGAAGCGGTCGTCCGGAGTTCGCAGCACGTCCATCCGTGGTCACGCTAGCTCCGAGCGTCGGCGCCACCCCGGTGTTCCTTTTGTGGCGATCGTGGTTCGTGAGGCTGGCGTGATCGTGCGAGAATGTCCTGCTTATGTCCGCGGCTCCTCCGACGACCTCGCGGCGCGTCCCCGGTCACGCCAGCCCCCGCCTGGGATACCTCCCCGCGCTCGACGGCGTGCGCGCGGTCGCGGTCGCGGCGGTGCTGCTCTACCACTCGTACGACCTCCAGGGGTTCCGGGGCGGCTTCCTCGGCGTCGACGTCTTCTTCGTCCTCTCCGGCTACCTCATCACGTGCGTGCTCGTCGCCGGCTACCGCAGCGAGGGGCGCATCCGGCTCGGGAACTTCTGGCTGCGACGGGCGCGGCGGCTGTTCCCGGCGTTGTTCCTGGTGCTCGGCGTCACCTGTGCCTACACCGCCGTCTTCCTGCCCGACGAGGCTGCCCGGCTGCGCACCGACGCCCTCGCCGCGCTGGGCTACGTCACCAACTGGCACCTGATCTTCGGTTCCCAGTCGTACTTCGACACGATCGGTCGACCCTCGCTCGTACAGCACATGTGGTCGCTCGCGGTCGAGGAGCAGTTCTACCTGGTGTGGCCGCTCGTGCTCACCGCCGGCTTCGCGGTCTTCCGCCGCCACCGGCGGCGCCTCGCTCTGGGCGTGCTCGCGGGCGCGCTCGGCTCCGCGGTGCTCATGGCCGCGCTCTACGACCCCACGGCCGACCCGTCGCGGGTGTTCTACGGAACCGACACGCACGCCAGCGGCCTGCTCATCGGTGCCGCGCTCGCGTTCGTGTGGCCGAGCTGGCGGCTCAGCACCCGGACGGGCAGGCGGGCGCCGTTCCTGCTCGACGTCGCCGGCCTCGGCGGGCTGGCCGCCCTCGTGTGGTGCTTCCGGAACGTCAGCGAGTTCGATACGGGCCTGTACCGCGGTGGCTTCTTCGCCTTCGGGCTCGTGGCGGCGGTGGTCGTGGGCGTCGCCGCGCACCCGGCGGCGCGGCTCACGGGCCGGGTGCTCGGGAACGCTCCCATGAGATGGATCGGGATCCGCTCCTACGGCATCTACCTGTGGCATTGGCCGGTGTACCAGGTGACCCGGCCGGAGCTCGACGTGCCGCTGCGCGGGTACGCGCTGTTCGCGGTGCGCGTCGCGATCACGGTCACGCTGGCGGCGCTGTCGTACCGCCTCGTGGAAGCACCCATCCGCGACGGTGCCCTCGGCCGGTGGCTGGAGTCGTTGCGCCGGACGCCGCCCGCCCAACGCAAGGCGCTCGTGCGCCGGGTGCGGGTCGTGACGCTGGCCGGGGTCGCGGCGGTGTCGGTGCTGGGCATCAGCCTCGCCGCCGCCGAACCCGCTGCCGGCCCCGCCGGGTTCTCGACCGAGGCCATGAGCATCAAGGTCACCACGACCACCGTGCCGGAGACGACCACGACGACCACCACCGCATCCGCGGCCGAGACCGCCCCGGAGACGACCGCCGCTCCCACCACCACGACGACCGCGCCTCCGGAACCTGTGGCCGCGCCCGTCACCCGGATCACCGCGCTCGGCGACTCCGTGATGCTGGGCTCGGAGCCGGCGCTGCGGGCCGCCTTCGGCGGCCTGCTGCAGCTCGACGCCGCCGTCAGCCGCCAGTTCGGATCCGCGATCGACGTGGCCGGGCTGCTCAACGCCGCCGGGCAGCTCGGCGAGCGCGTGGTGGTCCATCTCGGCACCAACGGCATCATCCGGCCCGAGCAGTTCGACGCGCTCATGCAACAGCTCGCGGGCGTGCCCCGCGTGGTCGTGCTCAACACCAACGTGCCCCGACCCTGGGAGGGCCCGGTCAACGAGCTGTTGGCCACCGCGGTGCCGACGTATCCGAACGCGGTCTACGTCGACTGGAAGGCGATCTCGCAGCCCCACGCCGAGTGGTTCATCGGCGACGGCGTGCACCTCACCCCCGAGGGCCAGGCCGCGTACGCCCAGGTGATCGCCCAGCACCTCTAGGCGCCACATCGCCCCTTCCTCCTCGCTCCGCTCTCTCGCCAAGACGCGTGCGGGGGCGCAGGTAGTCGGACACTGGGGCGCGGACCCAGCGTGCGCCCGTCCGGCGCCGCTCCTCCCGGGTGCTGAAGCGGTAGCGGAACAGGCGGGCGCGCACGTGCGTGGGCGGCGCGTCGGGGAACGGGTTGTGGCGCAGAAGCTTCAGCGTCGGCCGGTCGTTCTCGAGCAGCCGCTCCACGAAGCGCTCGAACCAGCGGTGCTGGGCGGGCATCCCGAACGCCAGGAACCACATCAGCCAGTCGAGGCGGAGGTGGTAGGGCGCGACCTGGGGCGGGAGCCGCCGCGGGTCGCCGGGCTTGCCCTTGAACTCGTACTCCTTCCAGGTGGTCGTGGGTGTGAGGTGAGCCTCGTCGGTGCCCTCGACGATCACCTCGTAGCGCTCCTTGGTGATGTGTCCGAACGCTCCGTAGGTGCCCACGAAATGCAGCCGGTTGAAGCTGAAGTTCATGCGCTGTTGGCGCGAGAAGAGATTCCGGATCGGCCAGACGCTGAGCGCGGCGACGAGCGCGGCCAGGGCGATCACGAGCGCGTCGTACCACAGTGGCGCCGGCTCGAGCTCCCGGGCCTCGAACGGCACCACGAGCGCGAGCGTGCTGTCGCTGAAGGCGAAGATCGCCAGCGTGATCGTGATCACGTTCAGCCACGAGAAGTTCCCCGACGCGATGAGCCAGAGCTGGGTCACGACGATGATCACGCCGGCGATGCTCGCCACCGGTTGCGGCGTGAAGAGCAGGAATGGCACCGCGAGCTGAGCGAAGTGGTTGGCGAGCACCTCGACCTTGTGCAGCGGTTCCGGCAGCAGGTGGAACAGCCGGCTCAACGGATTGGGCATCGGCTGGGTCTCGTGGTGGTACCGGAGACACGTGAGATCGCGCCAGCAGCGGTCGCCGCGCAACTTGATCAGCCCGGCGCCGAACTCGACCCGGAACAGCAGCCACCGCACGAGGAACACCACCAGGATCGGGGGCGCGATGTCGGCGGACCCGAGGAAGACGGCGAGCGCGCCGGTCTCGCACAGCAGCGACTCCCATCCGAACGCGTAGAACGTCTGGCCCACGTTGACGATCGATACGTAGAGCACCCACAGCGCCAGCCACACCAGCATGGGCGCCCACAGCGGACCGGCCTGAGGGAGGCCGGCCACGATGCTCGCCGCCAGGGCCATGCCGAGCCACGCCGCCGCGCCGAGGAGCCGGTCGGAGTAGCGCAGTTGGAAGAGGCTCGGGGACTCGCGGAAGGAGACCAGCCGCACGAAGCGGGGAACGGGCAGCAGGCCGCGCTCGCCGAGAAGCGGGCGGAACTGGTTGCGGGCGACGAGGAAGGCGACGAGGTAGATGGCGCCCAGGGCGCGCTCGAAGAGGATCCGGCTCAGCCCGTAGTCGGGGGCTCCGAACCACTCCATGACGTCGCGATCGTGTCAGGTCCGAAATGGGCGTGCTCGCGCAGCGGGTGCTCCTGCAGCCGGAGGGCGATCCAGATCGCCACGAGGCCGATCGGCACCGCGGTCAGGAAGACGGGCGGGAGCGCGTCGGCGAACGCGGCCGCGTTGCGGGCACCCTCGTCGGGCAGACCGGCGTTGAGCACCGCTCCGAAGACGGGCGGACCGACCGCGCCGCCGAGGATCCGGCACAGCAGCGCCGTCGACGTGGCGATCCCGAGATCGCGGTGCTCCACGCTGTTCTGGAGCGCGAGCAGCGACGTCTGCATGACGAAGCCGACGCCCAAGCCGAGCACGCCGCCGTACACGAGCGCGACCGCCGGCGGCGTGCCCGCTCGCAGCGTCGCCAGCAGCAGTACTCCCGCGGTCATCAGCACCGAGCCCGCGATCGGCCAGCCGCGGTAGCGCCCGACCCGCTCCACCCTGC
>DASUUL010000324.1:0-6066 GCA_036374115.1 Acidimicrobiia bacterium
CTCGACGCCGCGCTCGGAGGCGAGGATGTGCCAGGGCACCACATTGGCGTGGTGCTCCATCTGGGTGAGCACGATCGGGTCACCGGCGCGCAAGTTGTGCCGAGCCCATGAGTAGGCGACGAGGTTGATGGCCTCGGTGACGTTGCGGGTGAACACGATCTCGTGCCGCTTCGGCGCGTTCAGGAAGGACGCGAGCTTCGCCCGCGCGCCCTCGAAGGCCTGGGTGGCCTCCTCCGAGATCGAGTACACCCCGCGGTGCACGTTCGCGTACGAGTTCCGGTAGAACTCGTCCATCGCGTCGAGCACCGCCTGCGGCTTCTGGGAGCTCGAGGCGGAGTCGAGATACACGATCCGCTTCCCGTGCACCGTGCGCCGCAGGATCGGGAAGTCGGCCTGGATGCGGGCGACGTCGAGCGGGTCGCGAACGGTCGGCGTCGTCATGCCGCCGCCTCCGTGCGGAAGGCGTCGAAACCCTCGCGCTCGAGGCGTTCGGCGAGCTCGACGCCACCGGAGGCGACGATCCGTCCCTCGAGGAGGATGTGGACCGCGTCGGGTGTGAGGTGGTCGAGGATGCGGCGGTAGTGCGTGATGAGGAGGATGCCCAGCTTCGGGCGCTCCGATCGGATCTCCTCGATCCCGCGGGCCACCACCCGGAGCGCGTCGATGTCGAGACCGGAGTCGGTCTCGTCGAGCACCGCCACCTCGGGTTCCATCAACGCCATCTGCAGCAACTCGTTGCGCTTGCGTTCGCCGCCGGAGAAGCCCTCGTTGAGATAGCGCTCGGTGAAGCGCTCGTCCATTCCCAGGCGCTTGGTCCACTCGATGAGCGCCATCCGTACCTCGA
Source organism: Acidimicrobiia bacterium (assembly GCA_036374115.1). Lineage (GTDB taxonomy): Bacteria > Actinomycetota > Acidimicrobiia > IMCC26256 > JACDBD01 > JACDBD01. The sequence goes on from DASUUL010000324.1 coordinate 845, forward strand.
GGACGGAGAGGTCGTCGATGCCCTTGCGCGCCGCCATGGCCTGGCGCAGGAAGTTCAGCACGTTCACGCCCGGGATCTCCTCGGGGTGCTGGAACCCGAGGAAGAGGCCGCGGGCGGCGCGGTCCTCGGTGGAGAGGGTCGTGATGTCGTCACCGCCGAGCAGGATGCGGCCCCGCGTGACCTCGTAGGAGGGGTTCGCCAGCAGCGTGCTCGCCAGGGTCGACTTCCCCGACCCGTTGGGGCCCATGAGCGCGTGGACCTCGCCCTCGGGCACGGTGAGGGAGACGCCGCGGAGGATCTCGGTGCCCTCGACCGACACGTGGAGGTCGTCGATCTCGAGCACGGGGACGGAGCTCATCGCTGCCATTGTAATAACACTATGGCGGTAGTGAAAATCCCGGGCCCGCTCACACGGGCACGGCGAGCGAGAGCGCGAAGTCGCCGGCGGGGTCGGTCCACCACTCCGCCAGGGCCAGGCCGGCGGCGGCCAGCTCGGCCGCGACCGGTTCCCGGCGGAACTTCGCGCTGATCTCCGTACGCATCTCCTCGTCGGGGGCGAAGTCGACCTCGAGGTCGAGATCCCGCACCCGGGCGGTCTGGGCGCCCGTGCTGCGCAGGCGCATCTCGATCCACTCCTCGTCGGCGCACCAGCAGGCCACGTGCTCGAAGCGCTCCGGGACGAAGTCGGCGCCCAGCTCCCGATTGAGCACCGACAGGACGTTGCGGTTGAACGCGGCCGTCACGCCCGCGGCGTCGTCGTAGGCCGCCTCGAGGCGGCCGGGATCCTTGACGAGGTCCGTGCCGAGGAGGAGCGCATCGCCGTCGCCGAGGCCGGCCGCCACCTCGCCGAGGAACGTCGCCCGGGCCGCCGGGACGAGGTTGCCGATGGTGCCGCCCAGGAAGGCCACGACCCGCCGGCCGCCGTCACCACCACGCGGGAGCTTCCCGAGATGGCGCTCGAAGTCCCCGACCACGGCGTGGACCTCGACGCCGGGATACTCGCGCTCGATCGAGACCGCGGCGGTGCGCAACGTCGGCTCGCTCACGTCGAAGGGGACGAAGCGGCGGAGCGTTCCCGCGTCGGCGAGGGCGTGCAACAGGAGCCGGGTCTTCTCCGAAGTCCCCGAACCGAGCTCGACGAGGGTGTCGGCGCCGGTGATGCGGGCGATGTCGGGAGCGTGGGCGGCGAGGATGGCCCGCTCCGCGCGGGTCGGGTAGTACTCGGGCAGGCGGGTGATCTCCTCGAACAGGTCGCAGCCGCGTTCGTCGTAGAACCACTTCGGTGGGAGGTCCTTGGGTCGCGCCGTCAAGCCGGCGCGGGCGTCGTGCTCGAGCGCGTCGCGCAGGTCGTCGGGACCGAGATGGACGTCGACGCGCAGGTGCGGTGAGGTGGACGAAGAGGTCACGCAGTCCGTCAGAGGCTCGTGATCGTGGTCTGGTTCGCGTTGACCTCGACGACCGAACCATCGGGTACGGCCTTCCAGGCGGGGTCGCTGTCGTGGGGTTCCGACGCGACGACGGTGGTGCCGTCGGCGAACCGGTGGTCGAGCACGAAGAGGGAGTTGCGCCACGCGGTCGCTACCGCGCGCTTCCCGTCGGTCAGGAGCAGGTTCAGGCGCGCGGTCGTGACCGACTCCACCGATCGAACGACGTGCGAGACCGCGTCGGCCGGTGACGCGCCGACGTCGAGCCGGTCGAGCACGAGGCCGAACAGCAGCTCGGAGTCGGATGCGCCGAGGATGCCGGTCGCGCGCCGTTCGCTCAAGCGACGGCGCAGCTCACGACCGACGCCGTGCTGGAAGCCGGGCACGATGCCGTTGTGCGAGAACACCCACCTTCCCTCGACGAAGGGGGGCGTGCCGCTCTCCTCGACGGGCATGCCCGGTGACGCCGAGCGCACCGCCGCCAGCACCGCCGTCGACCTGATCATCCCGGCGATGCTCGCAAACGACTGGTCGGTCCACATCGGGCGCGGCGTGCGGTAGCGCGCCGGCTCGGGCCGGCGTTCGAAGTCGTACCACGCCACGCCGAAGCCGTCGGCGTTGTCGGCCCCGTGCGTCTGGTGCCGTGGCGCGTACGCCTGGCGGAGCAAAGAGTGCTCTGGCGTGAGGAGCAGGTCCTCGAGCGTGGTGCGGGCCCCGAGGTAGACGAGGTGACGGCACATCGTCAGGAGTCTCTCGCACAGCGGAAGCCCGCGAAGATCTGGCGGCGGATGGGATAGTCCCAGTTCCGGAAGGTTGCTCGCGCAGCCACCGAGGGGTGCGCCGACCACGCGCCGCCCCGCAGCACCTTGTACTCGGACCCGAAGAACACCTCCGAGTACTCGGGGTAGGGGAACGCCCGGAACCCCGGGTAGGCGTCGAAGTCGCTCGCGGTCCACTCCCACACGTCGCCCACCATCTGGTGGCACCCCCACGGGCTCGCGCCGGCGGGGTGGGAGCCGGCGGGGTCGGGCGCGAACGTGGTGGCGCCGGCGAACGCGAGGTTGGCGAGCTCGGGCGTGGCGGGCTCGCCGCCCCACGGGTGGCGGCGCTTCGAGCCCGTGGTCGCGTCCCACGACGCCGCCTTCTCCCACTCGGCCTCTGTCGGGAGGCGCTTGCCCCGCCACCGGGCGTAGGCGTCGGCCTCGTACCAGCACACGTGCTGGACCGGTTCGGCATCGGGGAGCGGCTCCCAGCGCCCGTAGCGCCGCCGCTCCCATGCGTTGGCGCGCCCGCCACCGGCCGGGCGCCAGAACTCGGGGCACGCGAGCGCCGCTTCGGTGCGCCACGCCCAGCCCGCGTCCGTCCACCAGCGGGGGTCGTCGTAGCCGCCGGCGGCGATGAACTCGGCGTAGGCGCCGTTGGTGACGGGCGTCGTGTCGATCCAGAACGGCGCCACGTCGACCTTGTGTGCGGGACGTTCGTTGTCGTACGCCCACGGCTCGTCGTCGGGGCCCATGACGAACGGCCCCCCGTCCACGAAGGCCTCCCCTTCTGGTCGCGCTCGCTCGGCGGCCGGGATACCCGGCCGCCGTCCGTCGGACCGCTCGCCGCTCCCGCGCAATTCACGTGTCAGCTCGGTGGATGGCACCGCTGCGCGCGCGAGCGGGTGCTCGAAGTCGTCCATGAGCTGGATGGTCGCGAGCATGGTCTCGGCGTGCTGGTGCTCGTGCTGGACGATCATCCCGTACACGAAGCCGTCCTCGAGCAGCGGGCCGCCGCGCGCCAGATCGACGGTCGCGAGCACGTCGAGCACGCGCGTACGCACGTCACCGGCGAAGTCGCGGGCCTCGAACGGCCCGAGCAGGTCGAGGTCGGGCCGCTCCCGGCGCGGGTGCCTGAACGCGTCGTAGACGTCGTCGAGGCGGGGCAGGGTCGGCGCGGTTCCCGTCACGGTGCGCAGCAGCCACAGCTCCTCGAAGTGGGCGACGTGGCCGAGGTCCCAACACAGCGGCGACATCAGCGGCGACACCTGGCGCGCCTGGTCGCCGGGCGGGACCGGGTCGAGCACCGCGAACGTCCGCGCCCGGGCCTCGGCGAGGTCGGCGGCCAGCGCCGCTCGCGTCGTGCCCGCGGTCGTCACGCCCACGAGAGCTCCAGGAAGCGGTCGGCGTCGGGGAGGAGGGTGCCGTGCTCGGCCCACTCGGCCAGGCGGTCGTCGGCGGGGCAGCGCCCGCGTGCCGAGTAGCGCTCGTGGAAGGCGGCGACCGCCGCGATCGTGGTGGCGTCACTCCCGAGGCGCGAGAGGGCGTCGAGGGTCGCCTCGAAGCACACCCGGGCCGAGCGGGCGAGGTCGGGGTGGTCGAGGCCGTGGCGGGCGGCGTCCCGCCACATGTCGCGGGTGGGTTCGATCGCGCCCGCGCACGTGGCGGCCGCGTCGTCGTCGGCGACGAGGGTCACGGCCACGGCGACCGCGACCCGCCACCACGGGTCGGGGAGCGCGTCGATCATCCGCAGCTCCAGCCATCCCCGTGGGCGCACCGGCGGGAACAGGGTCGTCAGGTGGTACTCGAGATCGGCGAGGGTGGGGTAGCCGAGCTCGTGGCCGTCGTCGACCCACTCTGCGAACGTGAGCGGACGGGAGAGCGGTACGAAGTCGCGCTCGTCGCGCCGGATGAGCATCACCCGGGCGCCCAGCGCGTAGTCGGCCCACTCGGTGCAGCAGTCGGGCCCGCCGTTGGCGGCGGCCACCGTGCGGCCGGCGTCGAGGTCGGACCACACCGCCAGCCGGCGTGACCGCCATCCGCTCGGCCAAGCCCCCGTACCGAGCGGGGAGTTGGCGAACGCGCCCGCGAGCGTGGGGCCGAGGTCGTGGGCACGCTGCCAGCGCGCTTGGGCGGTGGCGGCGTCGGGACCCAGATCGACGTTGACCTGCACGGCCGCGGTGGCGCGCATCATCGTGCGGCCGGCGGCCCACTCGGTGTCGAAGTACGCCTCCATGGCGTCGTAGCGGGGACCGTGGATGCGCCGGTCGGGCTCGGGCCGCGGGTCGCAGCCGATGCCGACGAGCCCGACGCCGTGCTCGGCGAGGTCGTGGGTCAGGGCGGCGGCGTCGGCGGCGAGGGCGGCGCAGGCGGGGCCGATGCCGCGCAGTGGAGGGGAGCTGAGCTCCACCTGGCCGCCGGGCTCGAGGGTCAGCAGGCTGCCGGCGGGCATGGCACCGAGATCGGCGACCGAGGCGAGGCCCGGCAGGGGGCCGGGAGGAAGAGAGCGATCGGGATCGCCGAGGTCGACGGGGAGCCACTCGACCTCGACGCCGACGTGCCCCTCGCGGGAGGAGGGGGCGAAGCAACGTTCGTCGACGAAGCGACGGACGTCGTGAGCGGTGATGGCGCGTTCGCGCGACGGCACGCCGCTACCCGTGCCCGAAGTGGGCGGCGACCCAGTCGTGGTCGCGTACCGGCGCCAGCCACTGCTTGTGGCGATCGGTCGTGTTCATGGTGCTCCTGTCATGGACGGGTCGTCGTTCGTTACACCGGCGCCGATCGGCCGGCTCTCGCCGTTGGCGGCAGCGCCGTCGCCGGCCGCGTCGTCGCCAGCCGCGTCGTCGAGGGACGTGCGCAGCGCGCGGTAGATCGCATCGGGGGTCAGCACGCCGACGAAATCCTCGCCGTCGACTACCGCGACCCAGCCATAGTCGGTGAGCAGCATCGCCGCCAGCGCGTTCTCGAGATAATCGTCGGTCGACACCCACGCCTCGACGCGCTCCGCGCGATCGGAGACGGTGCCGGACCCGTCGGC
>DASUUL010000325.1:0-5611 GCA_036374115.1 Acidimicrobiia bacterium
CGGCACGAGCCGGTCGAGCTCACCGTGCACGACGAGCGTGGGGCGATCGAGCCGGGCGAGATCGGCGGGCATCTTCCCCTGCAGGTAGAAGAAGAGGGATCGGGCGGCGTCGGCGTATGCCGGGGCGGCCTCGGGGAACGCGACGCGCGCGGTCGCCAGCTCGACGAGCTGCACCCGGAGCGCGGGGTCGACCCGATCGAGCTGCGACACCGACCAGGCCAGGGTGGAGTCGACCAGCCGTTCCGGCCCGAGCACACGGGCGCGGTACCCGAACAGCTGGGCGCCCATCGCCGGCAGCATCAGCGGGGCGAAGCGCGCCGCCAGGCGCCACGACGGCAGCGCGCGATGGGGGAGCGCGGGGTCGACGAGCACGAGCGCGTCGACGAGGTCGGGGTGCCGGGCCGCCAGCCCCACCCCCAGGGCCCCGCCCATGGAGTTGCCGACCACGGTGGCGGGGCCGAGGCGGCGGGCGAGGAGATCGCGGAGGAGGCGGCCGTGCTCCGACAGCACGGCCCGGCGCCCGGGCGCCAGGCGCGTGAGCCCGAAGCCGGGAAGATCGACGGCCGTCACGGTCACGTTCAGCACGCTCGCCAGGCGGCCCGCCAGCGGCTGCCAGCTCAGCGTGTTCGCTCCCAGCCCGTGCACGAGGAGCACACGGCGCTTCGCGGTCTCGCGGCCCCACTCCCGGGCGTGCACACGCACGCCGTCGAGGTCGAACCACCGTTCTCGACCGGTCGCCACGATGGGAAGGATCGCGCACGGCCCGGTCCGGCGGGGCATGCTGGCGGCCGTGCCCGAGCTGCTCACATCGGACGGCGTCCGCCTCCACTACGTGGTGCAGGGGCCGGAGACCGCCCTGCCGGTCGTGCTCCTGCACGGTCTCGGCACCGACGCCGAGGGCGACCAGCCGCTCGCCGATGCCGTCGGCGATCGGCTGCGGACGATCCGGCTCGACCTGCGGGGTCACGGGCGCAGCGAGCCGCTCGCCGACCCCGATCGCTACGGCTGGTTCGGGCGGCCCGCCCGCGACGTCGTGGAGCTGCTCGACACCCTCGGCCTCGACACGGTCGCGCTCCAGGGCGGCTCGCTCGGCGCCGCGGTCGCGATCGCGACCACGCTCGCCGCGCCCGGGCGCATCCTCAGCCTCGGGCTGTCGAGCCCGGCCGTCGGCGCGGGCCCCGACCTCGGCAACCCGGTGGCCGTCGGGTTCGCGAGCTTCGTCGACGAGCTCGGGCTCGTGGGCGCGCTCGACACGCTGTACGAGTCGGGCGCGCTCCCGATTCCCGCCGACGAGTTCGCCGCCGCCCGTGCGAGTCATGCCCGGCAGGACGACGCGTCCATGCGGGCATGCGTCCGGGCCCTGGCGCGTGCCGAGCTCGTCAGGAGCTGGTCGGAGCTCGCCGCGATCCGGTGCCCGACGATGCTCGTCGCCGGACCCGGCGACGCCGTCCATCCACCGGCGATCGCACGGGCCATCGCCACCCACGTTCCCGGCGCGGCGTTCGTGCAAGACGACGACCCCGGCCCGCTCGCGCTGCGTCCCGCCGTGGCCGCCGACCGCATCGTCGCGTTCCACACCGCCGCCGCCACGACACGTGCATAGACGGAACCAGCGCGCGTCCGGGAGCGCATCGGTAATGTCGGCGGCCGTGGGGGACGACCCGAGCGTGGTCGGTCGGGGGGAGAAGGCGTTCGCAGCCGCGCCCGTGCGCGGAGTCTGGCGGAGCCTCGACACGCCCGACGACGTGCTCGCGCTCATGGACACCACCGCCGAGGGCGTGGTGGCGTGCGTCGCCGACGCCGGGGCCACGTTCCTCGCGCCCATCTTCGACGAGCTCGCCGCGGTGGTGTGCCTGTCGGGTACTCCGATGAGCCACATCGGGATCGTGAGCCGCGAGTACCAGGTGCCCTGCGTGATGGCGACCGAGCTCGCGGGCGCCGCGCCGGTCGACGGCGACGAGGTCGAGGTCGACTGCTCGGGCGGCGACGGCATCGTCCGGCAGGTGACATGACCGCGCTCGCGCCACTGGGCACCGAGGGCGGCTGGACACGCGCCGAGACCAACCGCTGGATCCTCTACCACGGCGCGATCGCGCGGGCACTGACCGCCACCCGCACCGCGCTCGAGTCGGCGCTCATCCCCGTGACCGCCTACATCCTCGTCGCCGGCGTCGAGTGCTACCGCCGCCATCCCGAGATGATGCGGACGATCGCCGCCGCGATGGCGCCCGAGGCGATCGGAGCCGCCGGGCGCCGGCCGGGCAACCAGGTCGACTCGGTGCATCTCTGGTCGATCGCCAACATCTTCCTGGTCGGCCGGCAGGTGCTGGCGCCGTTCGGAATGATCACGCCCGCCGACGATCTCGAGCGCACCGCCACCGTGCTCGACTTCTGGAAGCGCGCTGCCGGGCCGTGGCGCGGCGACGGGCACCTCCAGGCGTGGGACGCCGGAGCGGTCGTGCGCCCCTACGACGCCGACGTCGTCGGCGAGCTCGTGGCCGGCGCGGGCGCGATCGGCGACGACACCCGCGCCCGGATCCGCAAGCTCAACGCGACCCTCACCTCGTACCTCTTCCTCCTCTACTTCGACACCCGGGCCGGGTACCAGGACACCGGGCCCTACGACACCGGTGTCTCCGACCTCGGCGACGGGCGCGTGCTCCTCGTGCGCGACTTCTCGGAGCTCGGCGCCGGCCACTTCCCCTGGAGCACCGAGGTCGCCGCCGACCTGCCGTACCGCAACCTCACGGCCGCATTCGTGCTCGACGGCGTGGAGGTGCGCGTCACCGACTGGGGCACCTCCATCACCGAGCCCGACGACTACCTCGCCCGCATGCACGCCTTCGGGCTCTTCGCCGCCCGGCCCGACGGGACGCTGGAGCCGATCCCGGTCGCCGAGGTGGACGAGTTGACCGCGGCGGTGAAGGCGGCGCAGCGGCGCTGTTACCGGCTCATCGCCGGCATGACCCGCCACGAGCGCATCGACGCGGGCGCGTACGTGTACTTCACGTTCCTGCGCCCCTTCGCCGAGATCGCCGGTGTCGTCGACGAGCTCGATTGGACCGTCCCCCGAGACAGCCTCGACCTGTACGAGGGGATCGCCACCCTCGAGCGGCTGCCCGACGTCGCCGCCGACGACAGCGTTCCGTACTACACGCCGATCCCGGAGCCAGCGCCATGATCGTCGCCACGCCGGCCGACGAGGGGCGCCACGAGCCGCCCGACGGCCTCTACTTCAACGAGTCGTGGTACTTCGACTTCTCCCGGCCCGACGGCACCGGGGGCTACGTGCGGCTCGGCCTCTACCCCAACCAGCGGGTGGCGTGGTACTGGGCGTACCTCGTCACGCCCGAGCACGGGCTCGTCGTCGTGCGCGACCACGAGGTGGCGTTGCCCCGGGAGGCGGCGGGGCTCGAGGTCCGGGCCGACGGGCTCTGGGGCGAGTGCATCTGCGAGACGCCGATGGAGCACTGGAGCCTCGGGCTCGAGGCCTTCGGCGTGCGCCTCGACGACCCCGGCGACGCCTACCGGGGCGAGCTCGGCGAGCGCCTCCCGGTCGGCCTCGACCTCGAATGGGAGTCGTACACGCCGGTCTTCGACTACCCGTTCCCGGAGGAGCATCGCGGTGCGCACTACGAGCACGCCGGTGTCGTGCACGGCGAGTTGCTGATCGGCAGCGACCGCGTCCCGTTCGAAGGGAGGGGAGAGCGCGACCACTCGTGGGGCGAACGCGACTGGTGGCAGTGGGGCTGGCACTGGACGTCGTTCCAGATCGGCGACACCTTCGCCGCCAACGTCGTGAAGGCCGACGAGCTCGACGTCGCCACCGGATACGTCTGGCGCCTGGGCGAAGACCTCCGTCCTGTGTCGCACATGCTCCTGGAGACGCACCACGGCGACGACGACATCCCCACGGCGGCGCGGTACGTGATCGACCACGAGCTCGAAGTCGACGTCGAGGTGGTCGCGGCGGCACCGGTCCCGCTGGTGGCGCCCGACGGGCGGATGGCGCGCTTTCCGCGCGCGCTGTGCCGCTACTCGACGAGCGAGGGGACCGGTACCGGCTGGTGCGAGTGGCTCCAGGTGGGTCGGCCGGTGGAGTCCTGAGAAAGGGCGCGTCCGGCCAGCGGGCCGCGCGTCATGATCGGGGCATGTTCGAAGGGCGCCTCGCGGGGATCTACACGAGTGCGACGGCCGGCGCGCCCATGGAATCGCAGCCCGAGGTCCGGGTGATCGCAGGCGTGGGGCTCGAAGGCGACCGGTACGCCACCGGCCAGGGCAACTTCTCGGCGAAGCCGGGAACGGGCCGGCAGGTGACGCTGGTGGAGCAGGAGGCGATCGCGGCCCTGCGCGCCGGCGGCGTCGAGCTCGCCGGCCACGAGACGCGCCGGAACCTGGTGACGGAGGGCGTGCCGCTCAACCATCTCGTCGGGCGCACCTTCCGCGTGGGCGACGTCGTGCTGCAAGGAGTGCGGTTGGCCGAGCCGTGCGCGTACCTTGCCAGCCTCACGCGTCCGGGGGTGTCGCGTGCCCTCGTGCACCGGGGTGGGCTGCGCGCCGACGTGGTCGACGGTGGAATCGTGCGGGTCGGAGACGCGATCACGCCGGTCGCGTAGTGTCACGTTGCTGTTTTCGCACCGTTTCGTGGCGTTTCCGCGCGCCGACGGATCCGGTGTGCGCCGATGGGGGAGAATGCCCGTATGCGCCTCGACGCCCGCAAGATCGTGCCGGTGATCGTGGTCGTCGTTCTCGCGCTCGGCGTGGTCGGGCTCGTGTTCCTCGTGCGCGACACCGGCGACGGCAACGGCGACTCGCAGCGGGCGTCGGCCACCAGCACGTCGACGACCACCACCACGGCCGTGCCGACCACCACCACCGGTGGCGCGGCGTCGGGCACGCCCACGTCGCCGTCCGACCCGGCCCCGCCGGCGACCACGAACGCACCGCCCGGCACGGTGGTGGTGTTGCCGACGCTCCCGCCGGTCACCACCCAGCCGCCCGCCACCTCGGCGCCCACCACGTCGACGCCGGGCGACACCGCCGCCTCCGACCCCGCCGACACCACCACGACCACGACGGCACCCACCACCACGACGCAACCGGACCACGGCGTCCCCCGGGAGACGGTGGTGTACTCGCCCGACGGGGCGCCCGACCGCAAGGGTGATCTCGTCGTACCGGAGGAGCACGCCACGCCCGCGATCGTGCTCGTGCACGGCGGCGGCGGGACCCGCGGCAGCCGCCGCCAGCTCGAGGGGTGGGCGAACGGCTACGCCGAGGCCGGGTACGTCACGCTGGCGATCGACTACTTCCTCTACGACGACGAGACACCGGCTCCGATCTGGCCCGTCCCGGAGCGGGACGTGAAGGCGGCGGTGCAGTACCTGCGTGATCGCGCCGACGACCTCCAGATCGACCCCGACCAGATCCTCGTGCAGGGCTTCTCGTCGGGAGCGGCGCTGGGCTCGATCCCGTACGTCACCGGCGACGCCCCCGAGTTCGCGGGCGCGGGCCTCTACGACGACGTCAGCGACGTCGTGAACGGCTTCATCGGCTTCTACGGTGCGTACGAAGGCAACCGGTCCGACCCCGAGCGGTACTGCGGCGGGCC
>DASUUL010000326.1:0-13592 GCA_036374115.1 Acidimicrobiia bacterium
GCTCGCGCGGATGTGACATGGTGCGGCATGCCGTCACGCGGCCGGTCAGCGCGGATCGGCGTCGACCGGTACGTCGCCCCGGCACCGACCACGGGCGGGATGGCAGGATGGCCGAATGGCGGCTGAACGCATGCAGGTCGAGCGGCTGATCGCCGCCGAACCGTCACGGATCTTCGCCATCCTGAGCGATCCGAAGGGCCATGTCGCCATCGACAGCTCGGGAATGTTGCAGTCGTCCACCGGTGAGCCCGCACGAGGCGTGGGCGACACGTTCGTGATCCACATGGACCGCGAGTCCCTGAACGACTACCCGCTCGGCAAGTACGACGTCACGGTGTCGATCACCGAGTTCGAGCCGGACCGGGCGATCGCGTGGACGATCATCGGTCAGATCGAACCACCGATCGGCCACATCTACGGCTACACCCTCGAGCCGGCGGAAGGTGGCACGCTCGTGACGTCGTACTACGACTGGTCCTCGATCCACCCCCAGTGGAAGGACGCCGAGATCTTCCCGGTCATGTCCGAGCTCGCGCTCCGGGCGACGCTCGGCATTCTCGCCCGCACCGTCGAGTCGAGCTGATCCCGTGAGCTCGAGCGACACCGCTCTCGACATGACCTGCGTGAACACCATTCGCGGGCTGTGCATGGACGCGATCCAGAAGGCGAACTCGGGCCACCCCGGCACGCCGATGGACATCGCCCCGGCCGCGTACGTGCTCTGGCAGCGGTTCCTCCGCTTCGATCCCGCCGACCCGATCTGGCCGAACCGGGATCGCTTCGTGCTCTCGGAAGGGCACGCATCCGCCCTGCTGTGGTCGCTGCTGCATCTGAGTCAGGTGCGCGCGGTCGATCCCGACTACGAGATCCTGGGCCGGCCTTCGGTGACGCTCGACGACCTGAAGACCTTCCGCCAGCTCGACTCGCGCTGCCCGGGTCATCCCGAGTACCGCTGGACCAGCGGGGTGGAGACGACCACGGGGCCGCTCGGGCAGGGTGTCGCGACGTCGGTCGGCATGGCGATCGCGGGGCAGTGGCTCGCGGCTCGCTACAACCGTGACGACCACGAGCTCTTCGACTTCAACGTGTACGCGCTCGCCGGCGACGGCTGCATGATGGAAGGGATCTCGTCGGAGGCGGCATCGCTCGCCGCCCACCAGCGCCTGTCGAACCTGTGCTGGATCTACGACTCCAACCGGGTGACGATCGAGGGCCACACCGACATCACCTTCACCGAGGAGGTGGCGGGTCGCTTCATCTCCTACGGCTGGAACGTCACGACCGTCGCCGACGCCAACGACCTCGACCAGATCGCCCGGGCGTTCCATACCTTCGAAGCCGAGCACGAACGCCCCACCTTGGTGGTGGTCCACAGCCACATCGGGTACGGCTCCCCGGTCGAGGACTCGCCCAAGGCGCACGGCGAGCCGTTCGGCGTCGAGGGTGTCAGGGAGACCAAGCGCTTCCTGGGCCTGCCCGAGGACGAGGACTTCTTCGTTCCCGAAGGGGTGTACGACCGGTTCGCGGCCGGGATCGGCGCCCGCGGTCGCGAGGCTCGTACCTCCTGGCAGGAGGCGCTCGAGGCCTACCGCCGCGCTCATCCGGAGCTCGCCGACGAGATCGAGCAGATGCAGCGACGCGAGCTCCCCGCCGGCTGGGACGCGGGGCTGCCGACGTTCCCGGCCGATCCGTCGGGCATCGCCAGCCGCGACTCGTCCGGTCAGGTGCTCAACGTGCTCGCGGAGGCCGTTCCGTGGCTGCTCGGCGGCTCCGCCGATCTCGCGCCCTCGACGAAGACGCGGCTCGCGTTCGCCGGGGCGGACGACTTCCAGGCCGACGACCGTTCGGGACGCAATTTCCACTTCGGGATCCGCGAGCACGCGGCGGCCGCGATCTCGAACGGAATGGCGCTCACGAAGCTGCGACCGTTCTGGTCGGGCTTCCTCATCTTCTCCGACTATGCGCGCGGTGCCATCCGCCTCTCCGCGCTCATGGAGATCCCCGTGGTGCACATCTTCACGCACGACTCCATCGGGGTCGGCGAAGACGGCCCCACGCACCAGCCCGTCGAGCAGCTCGCGTCGTTGCGGGCGATGCCGGGCCTGCTCGTGTTCCGTCCGGCCGACGCCAACGAGGTGGTGGAGACCTGGCGCGTGGTGGCGGGTCTGCAGCGGGAGCCGGCCGCCCTGATCCTGTCGCGCCAGGCGCTCCCGACCCTGGACCGGACCACGCTCGCGGCCGCAGCCGGTGTTGCCCAGGGCGCCTACGTGCTGGCCGATCCGCCCGAGGGCGACATCGACGTCGTCCTCATCGCGACGGGGTCGGAGGTCCAATTGGCCCTGGCGGCGCGCGCCGAGCTGGCCGCGGGCGGGATCGGCGCCCGGGTGGTGAGCATGCCGTGCTGGGAGCTCTTCGATCGCCAGCCGCAGAGCTACCGCGACGAGGTGCTCCCACCGTCGGTCACCGCCCGGGTCGCGATCGAGCAGGCCTCCACGCTCGGGTGGGATCGCTACGTCGGCAGCGGCGGCGCCGTGGTCGGCATGCGCACGTTCGGCGCGTCGGCGCCGCTCAAGCAGCTCCTCTCCAAGTTCGGTTTCACCCCCGATCGGGTGTCCGAGGTGGCGCGCGAGTGCGTCGAGGCCGCACGGTGAACGGGTGGCCATCAGAGGTTCGGTACGCGTTCTCGATGGGAACGCTGGGGCCGTGCTCACGAGATCGCGTGTCCTCGCGCCCGAACCGGTCCCCGACCTGAACGCCGCCGCCGAGGCGGGCTGGGGTGACGGGCTCGACGCCGCCGTGACCCTCGGCCCCGCCGGGGTGATCGAGGAGCTCGAAGCCTCCGGGTTGCGCGGGCGAGGCGGCGCCGGGTTCCCCACCGGTCGCAAGTGGCGCACCGTCGCCTTGAACGCGTCGCCGGCCCTGCCCACCGCGGTCGTGGTCAACGCCGCCGAGGGCGAGCCGGGATCGTTCAAGGACCGCGCCATCCTGCGTCGCAACCCCTACCGGGTGCTCGAGGGCGCCCTCATCGCCGCGCATGCCGTGGGCGCCGATGCCGTGGTGGTCGCACTGAAGGCCTCGTTCAGCGAGGAGGCCGCCCGGGTGCGCCAGGCCATCGAGGAGATCGAGCGTGCGCGGCAGGCCGACGGCATCGGGCTCACCGTCTTCGAGGGCCCGAACGAGTACCTCTACGGCGAAGAGACCGCCCTGCTCGAGGCCATCGACGGCCGCGAGCCCTTCCCGCGGGTGGCGCCCCCCTTCCGGCACGGCGTCGACGAGCTCGGTGACGGCGAGGCGTCGGCCGCCGACGTCGAGATGGCGGCGCCCGGCGACGCCACCGCGGCCCCGCCGGCGCTCGTCAACAACGTCGAGACGATCGCGAACGTCCCGGCGATCCTGGCCGACGGGCCCGACGCCTTCCGCTCGATCGGGACCAGCGGCACGCCCGGGACCGTCGTGTGCACCGTCACCGGGCGTACCCGGCGCCACGGGGTCGGGGAGTTCCCCACCGGAACGCCGCTGCGCTCGGTCATCGAGGCGCTCGGCGACGGCGCTCGACCGGGCCGCCGGATCACCGCCGTGCTCTCGGGCGTGGCGCACCCGTTCCTTCCCGCCGACCTCCTGGAGACGCCGGTCGACTTCGACGCCCTCGATGCCGTCGGGGCCGGCCTCGGCGCCGCCGGCTTCATCGTCTTCGACGACGCCACCGACCTGGTGGCCGTGGCGCAGGGCGTGTCGCGGTTCCTGGCGATCGAGTCGTGCGGGCAGTGCACGCCGTGCAAGCAGGACGGGCTCGCCCTCTCCGATCTCCTCGACCGGGTGCGGCGGTCGGACGCGACCGATCTCGACCTGGTCGCGATCGGCGACCGAGCGCGCACCGTCGCCGACGGAGCCCGGTGCTTCCTCGCCCACCAGCACCAGCGCGTCGTGGGAAGCCTCCTGGAGCTGTTCCCCGGGCTGCTGGCCGCGCACCTCGACGGGCACGTGGGCGCGGCCGAGCCGGAGCTGATCGCACCCATCGTCGACTTCGACGGCGACCGGGCGGTGCTCGACGAGACCCACCCCGAGAAGCACGCCGACTGGACCACCGCCGGTGTCGACTCGGGCCGGTCACCCGCCGACCGTCTCGGCCGCACGCCCGATTCCGGGTAGCAGCGCGACTCCGCCCCGGTACGTCCCCGGGCACCGGTACGCTCCGATGCGATGGACGCCGTCGTCGGCGCGCTCGCCGAGCAACACGCCGAGCTCGCCGGCCTGCTCACCGACCTCGGCGAAGCCGATTGGCACCGGCCGTCGCCGTGTGAGGGCTGGGACGTCGCCGACGTCGTGCTCCACCTTGCCCAGTCCGACGACCTCGCCCGGGCGAGCGCCCAGGGCCGCTTCGCCGAGGTGGTCGAGGAGCTCGCGGCCGGCCTCGGCCCCGCCGGCTCCGTCGACGACGGCGCCGCGCTGATGGTCGAGCGCGAGCGGGGCCGACCGGGGACGGCCGTGCGCGATCGCTGGCAGGAGAGTGCCGGCGAGCTTCGGCGGGTCCTCGGCACGACGGACCCGCACGCGCGCCTCGTCTGGGTCGCGGGTGAACTGTCCGCCCGGACACTGGCGACGACCCGCCTGGCCGAGTGTTGGATCCACACCGGCGACGTGGCCGCCGCCTTCGGCGTCGGCCTTCCCGCGACCGACCGTCTCTGGCACGTCGCGCGCTTGGCGTGGCGAACGCTGCCGTATGCCTACGCGCGTGCCGACCGAGGGCCGCTCGCAGGGCCAGTTGCCTTCGTGCTGCAGGCGCCGAGCGGCGACGAGTGGCGCTTCGCTCCTGACGCCGAGCCGGTGACCACGATCACCGGCGACGCGGCCGAGCTGTGCCTCGTAGCCGCGCGGCGGGTGGACCCCGCGAGCACCGGTCTTCGCGGTGACGGCGCCGACGCCGACACGGTGTTGGAGCTGGTCCGCACGTACGCCTGAGTCAGCGCAGCCCGGGTAGCGCGCCGGCGATGTCCTCGACGATCGTCTCGGGCTCGTTCCATACCGGGTCGCCGGGTACGGGATGGTGGAACACGAGGTCCGTGAAGCCCAGCGCCGCGTAGCGGCCGGCGAACTCGACGAAGGTGTCGACCGATGCCAGTGGCCGACCTTCCGTGTTGCCGATGAGATAGATCCGGTCGATCTCGGCGGGGTCGCGGCCGATCTCGGCGCAGGCCGCGTCGAGCTGCTCGGCATGGTGCGCCAGGATCGCTTCCGTTCCCGCACCGGTCATGTCGGTGTAGGACGTGTCGCCGTAGGTGATCCAGGCGTCGGCATGCCGGGCGGTGAGCGCGAGCGTTCGCCTCCCCCCGGCCGCGATCGCGAGCGGCACCCGCGGGCGTTGCAGGCACCCGGGAAGCATCCGGGCGTCGTCGACCACGTAGTGGGCGCCGCGATGCGAGACCCGGGGTTCCCGGAGCAGCTCGTCGACGACCTCGACGAACTCGACGAACCGGCCGACCCGTGCCGGTGCCGACAGCGGCTCGCCGCCCAGGACGGTCGCGTCGAACCCGGGCCCGCCGGCGCCGATGCCGAGCACGAGGCGACCGTTGCTGACGTGGTCGAGCGTCATCGCGTCCTTGGCCAGCGTGACCGGATGACGGAAGTTGGGCGAGGTCACCATCGTGCCGAGGCGGATCCGCCCGGTGGCGCACGCGACCCCGGTCAGCCAGGGGATCGTGGCGTGCCAGTCGTGCTCCCGGTACCGCCGCCAGGAGAGGTGGTCGTACGTCCAGAGGTGGTCGTAGCCCAGGGCCTCGAGACGCCGGACGCGCTCGACCGTCTCGGGCCACGGATCGATCGGGACCACCAGCACCCCGACACGCACGGGCCGGAACGTATCGCCCTACGCGTCAGATCTCGACTTCCTCGGCGGTGCGGTCGCCGCCCACGTCGCCGGTGTTGAGCGTGCCCCGGGGTTCGATCAGGAGCACGTGGGCCTCCGCGGCGGCCTTCGGGCGGTGCTCCACGCCGCGCGGCACCACGAACATCTCTCCCGCGTCCAGCTCGACGTCTCGGTCGCGCAGCTGGATCGTGAGATGGCCGCGAAGGACGAGGAAGAAGTCGTCGGTGTCGTCGTGCTTGTGCCACACGAACTCGCCGAGCTCCTTCACGACGGCGATCTTGTAGTCGTTCAGGTAGCCGACGATGCCGGGTTGGTAGGGCTCGGTGAGCGAGCCCACCTTCTCCGCCAGGTTCAGCTTGTCGTCCATCACCGCAGTCTCGCGGCTTCGTTACGACTCCGGGATCCAGCGACCCCTCACGGCGGGGCGGCGGTTCCACCACTCCTCCCCCGAGCCTGAGGTAGCGGCCGGCGCCGGTCACGGCCACGCCGACGGGGATCAGCGCGTCCCAGGGTCGAAGGTCACGGTCCCGAGCACCCTGGGCCCGAGACCGACGCTCCCTCCTGTTCGCTCGGGCCGGCGCGCGGGTACTCGGTGACGATCACGGCCCCGCCGCTCACCGCCCGCTCCCGAGCCCGCTTGCGACCCAACGCGCCGGGGTGGGCGCGCATAACGTGTCGGGCCGTGACGGCCCCGACCGGCAACCCGCGTGTGTCGGTGGTCGTGCCCGTGCGTGACCGGCGCGATCTGCTCGTCGAGCTGCTGCGCGCGCTCGAGGCGCAGAGCTACCGCGACTTCGAGGTGGTCGTCGTCGACGACGGTTCCTCCGACGGGTCCGACAAGGAGGCCGAGCAGGCGGTGATCGCGGGCAGGCCTGTACGCGTCCTGCGGCTGCACGAGCTGGGCGCGGTTGCGGCGCGGGAGGAGGGCGTGGCGGCGGCCGCCGCCGACGTGCTCGCCTTCACCGACAGCGACTGCGCTCCCGAGCCGGAGTGGCTCTCCGCGGGTATGGCGGCGATCGAGGCCGGCGCCGACATGGTGCACGGGCGCACCGTTCCCGCCCGGCCGATGCGGCCGCTCGAGCGCAGCGTCGGCGCCGGTGACGAAGGCCTGTTCCCTATGTGCAACGTCTTCTACCGGCGTGCCGCGTTCGACGCCGTCGGCGGCTTCGACCAGGCGGCGGCCCGCCGGCTCGGCTTCCGCATGAACGCGCGCGCCCGTGGGCTCGGTTTCGGCGAGGACACCCTGCTCGGCTGGCGCGTCAGCCGGTCGGGCGGCGACGTGCGCTACGCGCCCGACGCGGTGGTTCGCCATCACGTGTTCCCACCCGACTTCCGCGACTGGGTGAGCCGCTGCTGGATGGCGGCGGCGTTCCCCGCCCTGCTCGCCGATGTGCCCGAGCTGCGGCCGCGCCTGGTGCGCCGCGGCGTGATGTTCGGTGAGCGCAGCCGGGTGCCGCTGTACACCGCCGCGATCGCGCTCGCGGCGCGCCGGCCGCGGATCGCCGCGGCCGCCGGCGCCTGGTGGGCGCTCGCCCGCTGGCAGGAGCTGCGGAGCACACCCGCTCCCGTCACCGAACGGCTCGCGGCGCTGCCCCAGGAGCTCGGGCTCGACGTGGTGACCGGCGCGGCGCTGGCGGTCGGGAGCGCGCGCGCCCGCCGGCTCCTCATCTGACGGGCCGCGATCGCAGCCACTGGCTCGCGACCCGAACGGCCGGACCAGCCCCCAGAACAGCCAGTCGCGAGGACGCGTGGGCACCGAGGCGGGCCGGTGGTCGATGCCGTCGAACTCGACGGGCACCGGCCGGGAACCTGAGCCATGCCCGGATCACCGATCACGGTTCCGGGTGCGAGAGAATGAGCCGTGCGCAACGTGTGGATCGCGGTCGCGGGTGCGGCCGGCGCGGTGAGCCGCTACCAGATCGAAGGCGCGGTGAGCCGCTTCACGCGGGACGCGTTCCCGTGGGGCACCCTCGTCGTCAACCTCTCGGGATGCTTCGTCCTGGGGCTGGTGTTCAGCCTGCTCACGGAACGCTTCCTGCCTCATCCCGACCTCCGCGTGGCGGTCACGATCGGGTTCCTCGGGGCCTACACGACCTTCTCGACGTTCGCGTTCGAGAGTCTGCGCCTCGGCCAGGACGGGGCAACCGGCCTGGCGACGATGAACGTGGTGCTCTCGGTCGGCGGTGGCATCGTCGCCGCCTGGCTGGGCACCGTCGCGGCCCGGGCGTTCTGACCGTGAAGCTCGAAGGGCGCGGGAAGCTGCTGCGGGTGTTCGTCGGCGAGTCGGACACCTGGCACGGCCGGCCGCTCTACCAGGTGCTCGTGGAGCGATTCCGCGAGGCCGGGCTCGCCGGCGCCACCGTGATGCGCGGGATCGAGGGCTACGGGGCGCGCAGCCGGCTGCACACGACGCGGATCCTGCGGCTCTCGGAGGACCTCCCGCTGGTGATCGAGGTCGCCGACCGCGAGGACCGCATCCGCTCGATCCTGCCCGAGCTCGACGAGCTCATCGGCGAAGGGCTCGTCACCCTCGAGGACGTCGAGATCCTCGTCTACCGAGCCGGCGACTCGATCCCACCGACAGGCCCCGCCGCCGGCTGAGGCGCGTCCGGAGACGGGCGCGGCCGGGCCGGGTCCGTGCGCCGGCTGCACGCCTCGCACCCGCCGCAGCGGGTGACGAGGCGGTGGCGGGCGAGCAACCCCCGGCACACGCCCTGGCGCGTGCAGGCGCGATGGCCGTCCTCGTGGACGACGAGCATCCCGCTGCACTCGGCCGGCCGCGACTCGACCGCGCTGGTGGGCAGGCTCCGGGGCCGGTTCGGGCTCACGGCTGCTGCCCGGGGGCGTTCGTGCGGCCGCCGCCGGGGGCGGTGTTGCCAGGCGGTGTCCCCTCCCCGCCGGGTGCCGGGTTTCCGGGGGGCGGGTCGCCCCCGAGACCGGGTGGTGTGCCGCCCTGGCCCGGCGCCGGCTCTCCCCCGAGTCCCGGCGGGGTGCCGCCCTGGCCCGGGTTCTCGCCCCCGTGACCGGGAGGCGGCTCCTCGAGCCCGGGTGGCGTGGCGCCCTGGCCCGGGGGAATGGTGCCCGCGCCGGGCACGTCGCCGTCGGGCCCGGGCGCGTCGGACCCGCCGCGCGCATCGGGGGTCTCGCCGACCGCGGCGCAGAACTCGCCGAGCGCGGCCTCGCCGACCACCGCGAGGAGAGCCTGGACGGCCACCGACTGGGCGGGTGCACCGGCGGCGTACGCCCGGCACAGCCCGGCCCCGGCCGGGCTCGCGCCGTCGCCCTCGGCGCCGCCGATCACGGCGCCCGGCGGCCCGCTCGTGACGGTGACATCGTCGTCGCCATCGCCATCCGGCACCGAGAGTCCGACGCGGTCGAGCACGTCGGCCAGTGGGTCCTGGGCCGGGCCCGGGAGGTTGCCGGTCGCGGCGGCCGCGGCGGTGGCGCCGAGCGCGAGCGCGCCCGCGAGGAGCACGGCGACGCCACGCCCCGGCCGCCTCCGGTGTGCCGAGCCGGTCGTGGGCCGGGCGCCGGCGAAGGCTTTCTGGGCGTCGCTCTCGCGGGCGAGCTCCTCGGGTCGGGGGGCCGCCCGAGCGGCGGCGAGCGCCTCGGCGACGGCGGCGAAGCCGGGAGGCGCGTCGTCGGGAGCGAGCGTGCCCCCGAGCAGACGCTCGGCGGTGGCGTCGTCGAGGGCGAGGTGGTCACCCGGAGCGGGGCGGCGACCGGGACGAGGGAAGCGCACGCTGGGAGATCGCCGCCGGAGCCGCTCCCGTTACAGCTCGTCGCGCTCGCCGAGCAGCTCGGCGAGGCGGCGCAAGCCCCGGTGGGCCAGCACCCGCACGGTGCCGGGCCGCTTGCCGACGAGACGGGCCACCTGGGCCACGTCGAGATCGGCGATCACCCGTAGGGCGACGACCTCGGCCTGGTCGGGTGGCAGCCGGCCGATGAGGCGCAGCGCCGCCTCCGTCGAGAGGCGCGCCTCGGTGACGGCCGCGGGCCCGCCCACTCCGGGGGTCTCGGCGATGATTGCGTCGTCCTCCGTCTCCTGCGGTCTTCGGCGGGCGGTGCGGTGGGTGTCGAGGCGCCGGCGGCGGGCGATGGTGAAGAGCCACGCCCGAAATCCGTGCTCGTCACCCCGGAACCGGCCGAGGCCGCGCGTCACGTCCAGCCAGGTCTCGGCGGCGACGTCCTCGGCGATCGCCGGGTCGAGGACGCGCAAGTAGCGGAGCAGCCCCGGGTGGTGCTCGCGCCAGATCGCGGCGAAGGCGTGCTCGTCCCCGTCGCGGGCGGCGTCGAGCAGCTCGGCGAAGCGCTCCCCCAGCATCCGGACCAGTCTCGCCGTGACCGGCGCCCGGGCCGGTACTCACCATGGCGGCCCGGCTCCCCCGGGGGTGCCAGGCCGCCCGGGCGGTGGGTGGCTCGGAGGCGTCGGCACCGCCCGGCCGCCGGAGGGCTCGCCGGGCGCCGGCCCGGGTGGCGGCGGCGGCGGTGGCCAGCGCGGCGATCCCACCGAGCGCCAGGCCCGCCCGCGGCCCCCATGCCTCCGACACCCAGCCGAGGATCGGTCCGCCGATGGGCGTGCTTCCGAGGAACGCCACCGAGAACAGCGCCATGACCCGTCCCCGCATCAGCGGGTCGGTGTGGGTCTGCAGCACGCCATTGGCCATCGCCACGAAGGCGACGCCGGCCGCACCCGTCGGGACGAGGATCACCAGCTCCACCGGCAAGGTGGGCGCGGCGGCCGCCATGAGCAGGAATCCTCCGTACACCGCCGCCGCCAGCAGCAGGAACCGCCGTGTCGCCGCCGCCTGGTGGGCGGTGACGAGGGCTCCGGTCACGGCCCCGACACTCAGCAGCGCGTACAGCAGGCCGTAGGTGCCGGCATCGCCGGCGAAGGTGTCGCTCGCGAGCAGCGCGAGCACCACCTGGGAGTTGAACGCGAGCGTCCCGATCACCGCGGTCATCACGAGCGGGAGCCGGAGGCTGGGCGTCGACCACGCGTACCGCAGGCCCGCCCGCAGCTGGCCCTTTGCTCGTGGCACCGGCCTGACCCCGAAGAACTCGTCCCTGCGCATCATCGCGAACGCACCTACCGCCGCCGCGTACGAGACGGCGTTGGCGATGAAGCACCACGACACTCCCGCAACCGCGATCACGATGCCGGCGAGCGCCGGTCCGAAGATCCGCGCGGCCGTGAACAAGGCGCTGCTGAGGCTGACGGCGTTCGTCACGTGCTCTGCCCCGACCATCTCGATCACGAACGCACGCCGGGCGGGGTTGTCGAGCGCGGTGACGCAGCCCAAGAGGAACGCGAGGCCGTAGATCATCCAGAGCTCGACGACCCCGAGCGCGGTGATGAGGCCGAGCAGCAGCGCGAGGGCGCCCCCCGCCACCTGGGTCGCGACCAGCAGCCGGCGCTTGTCGACGCGATCTGCGACCACTCCGCCCCACGCCCCCGCCACGAGCATCGGGGCGAACTGGAGCGCGGTCGTCACCCCGAGGGCGACCCCGCTCTCGGTGAGTCGGAGCACCAGCCACATCTGCGCGATGGCCTGCATCCACGTCCCGGTGGCGGAGACGAACTGGCCGACGAAGTAGAGACGGAAGTTCCGCACGCTCATCGAGCGGAACGTGCGACCCGTGACGCGCCGGAGCCGCCGCCTCACGGCCCCGACCTCGACGAGCGCGCGCTCGCCCGGTCCCCGGTGGGCTGCTCCAGGATGCGCTCGAGGATCGCCGCCGCCCGTTCGAGCGTGGCCCGTTCGCGCGCGGAGAGCGTCGCCAACCGCTGCTCGAGGTAGGCGCTCTTCCGGGTACGGACGTCGGCGAGCAGCCGGCGGCCCGCGCCGGTGATCTCGACCCGGACGACGCGCCGGTCCTCGGCGTCCCGCTCGCGAGCGACCAGGTCGCGTTGCTCGAGCCGGTCGACGGCCGCGGTGATGGTCGGCGGCTGGACCCGCTCCGCCTCGGCGAGCTCTCCCAGGGTCAAGGGGCCCAGGCGCCCGATGGTCGCGAGCACCGCGGCTTGGGTGGGCGAGACCGGGGCCTCCGCCTGCTGGCGCAGGCGGCGCGCGAGCCGGGTCACGGCCAGCCGCAGGCGGTCGGGGAGATCGGGAGTGGTCGCCATCGCTTCGCTCAACTAATTAGCTGATCGAAGTATTCCCGCGCCAATCGGGCGGCGGTGACAGGGGCGGTCGGCACGGGTACAGTAATTGCACACGGCGTGCACCGACGCGCCGTGCTCGAACCACGCGGGGGGTTCCACATTACAGCGACGCTTGAGCGGCCCGACCACGTGCGCGAGGCCCCCCAGGGCAGTCGACCGTCCGGTCCCGACGGCACGACCGTCGCGACCTACGTGCGTTGGGTGCTCGCCGCTGCGTCGCTCGGCGCCGGTGGGATCCACTTTGCGATGATCGGCCCCCACTACGACGAGTGGTGGGCGTCGGGCATCTTCTTCGCCGCGCTGGCCTGGTTCCAGGTGGCGTGGGCGGTGGGCGTGGTCCTGCGGCCGTCGCGCCTGTTGCTCTGGGCGGGTGCGGCCGTCGGCGCGGGCACCATCGGCGTGTGGGCCGTCTCACGCACGTGGGGGATCCCCGTCGGCCCGCACTCGGGTGTTGCGGAGGAGGCGTCGTTCGTCGACGTGCTCGCCACCGCGTTCGCGGGTGTGCTCCTCCTCGGGTGTCTGGCGCTCCTGCTGCGCCCCTTCCTCGATCGACGGCAGGCCCCGCGGGGAGCGTGGCTCCCCGTCGGCATTGCAGGGCTCGCGGTCGTCGCCCTCACCACGATGGCGTTCACCCCGTCCTTCGCGTCCGGGCACAGCCACGGTCCTCCGGGTCACCCTGCCGGTGGTCACGGTGGCGACGAGGCCGGTGGGGTGGCTGCCGGGCATGCCCACGACGACCTCAGCGACGACGCCGCTGGCGCCCACACCGAAGGTCACACCAACGCGGTCGTGCAGGCCGACGGCACGTCGGCGTGCGAGCAGGCGGGTGTCGCCAACGAGGGCAACAGCGGTCACGGACACCGCGGCCCCGTTCCGCACACGCCCCTCGACGCCGCCGAGCGCGACGTCTTTGCGCTGCAGGTGGCGGCGGCGAACGACGCCGTGGCCCGCTACCCGACGGTCGCCGCTGCCGAGGAAGCCGGGTACCGGCGCACCACTCCCTACGTTCCGTGCATCGCTGCGCACTACATCAAGGGCTCACTGCTCGTCAGCGACGGATTCGACCCGACCAATCCCGAGATCCTGCTCTACGACGGCACCGAGCCCACGAGCCAGATCGTCGGCCTGAGCTACCTCGCCCTCACCGATCCCGAGACGCCGCCCGATGGCTTTGCCGGCGACAACGACCCGTGGCATGTGCACGAGCGGCTGTGCATCGGCAAGGGCGGGGTCCTCGGCGACGAGAGCACGTCCGAGGAGGAGTGCGAGGAGCGCGGCGGCTCCGTCCGCGAGCTCGACAACCTCTGGATGATGCACATGTGGAACGTTCCCGGCTGGGACAGCCGTTGGGGCCTGTTCAGCTCCGAGCACCCCGACCTCGGTGGCACGATCGGCGACATCAACGGGACGCCCGAGGCGGACGACTCCGCCGCCGCCAGCGCGCAGCGGTAGCGCGGCCGAGGGAGCGCGGCGAGGACCGCCCTGACTCGAGGCCCACGGGTTCGGAAACCGGACGCCAGGGCCTCGAGTCGGGGTCGGCTCAGTACAGGGGCGACCAGGCCG
>DASUUL010000327.1:0-8038 GCA_036374115.1 Acidimicrobiia bacterium
CGGTCTCGCCGGCGGCGGCGAGCGCGGCGCCGAGTGCGATCGAGTGCTTCGGATGGGCGTCGACGGCCACCGGCCGGCCGAACTCGGCGCCCACGAGCTGGGCGACGAGCGGGATCCTCGACGAGCCGCCGACGAGCAGCACCGCCTTCACCTCGTCGGGCGCCACCCCCGCCCCCCGCAGGGCCCGGTGCATGGCGTGGATGCTCTCGACGAGCGTGGGCCGCACCATCGTCTCGAACTCGGCCCGGGTGAGGCGCACCTCCGTCTGCAGGTCGGGGAGCAGCACCGGGATCGACACGTCCGTGTCGGTCGACAGGGCCTCCTTGGCGTCGACGCACTCCTGGCGCAGGCGCGCCACCGCGGCGCGGGCGGCGGGATCGTCCTCGTCGAGCG
Organism: Acidimicrobiia bacterium; assembly: GCA_036374115.1. GTDB lineage: Bacteria > Actinomycetota > Acidimicrobiia > IMCC26256 > JACDBD01 > JACDBD01. The sequence goes on from DASUUL010000327.1 coordinate 394, forward strand.
CCTCGACGGCCCCGCCGAGCGCGCGAACCACGTGGGCGAACACGGCGGAGTCGAAGTCGATCCCGCCGAGCCGCTCGACACCTTCGGGGGTGCCCAGGATCTCGAAGCCGCCCGCCGTCTTGCGCAGCACCGCGGCGTCGAAGGTGCCGCCGCCGAGGTCGTACACGGCGACGACGTCGCCCGGCTCGACCCGCTCGGTCGACGCGTAGTGCACGGCCGCGGCCTCGGGCTCGGTGATGGTGCTGGCGTTCTGGAGGTCGGCTTGGCGCATCGCCTGCTCGAGCAGGTCCTTCTTGAACGCGCCCCAGTTGGCGGGGTGGCTCACGATGGTGGCGTCGGCCGGCCCGCCCTCCCGTTGGGCGACCTCGTCGACCACCCAGCGCAGGAGCTTCCCCATGAGGGTCTCGGCCGAGTAGGGCGCACCACCCAGGAAGATGGGCGTCGTGTCGCCGACCCGGCGCTTGAACTCGCGCGCCACCCGGTCGGGCTCGGTGACGCCGCGGCGGCTGGCGGCGTCGCCCGTGAGGATGGTCTCGTCCTCGCGGAGGAGCACCACCGAAGGCACGGCGGCCGAACGGTTCCCGAGCGTCGCGATCTCGACGTTCCCGTCGCGGCACACCGCCGCGGCCGTGTAGGTGGTGCCGAGGTCGACTCCGAGCGCGTACCCCATCGAACGCTCCCCTGCCTACGGCCGTGCGGGCCGCTTCGGACATCTGTGAGCGACCATACCAACGCTCTTCGCGGCTGTCGCCGGGGGTCCGGCCCCGATTTCGGACCACGCGTAGGGGATGTCCCCGATGCCGGGGCGCCTGCGGATCCGTACGGTGTACCCAGGAGCGCGAGCGGTGCGCTCCCGGACCAGGAAGTACGCGCGTGGCCCAATCGTTCCTCGAGGTGGCCCGGGAGCTGATCGACAGCCCCGAGGCCAAGACCCGGTTCGCCTCGGATCCGCCGGGGTTCCTCGCCGCGCGCGGCTTCGACGGCTTCTCGCCCGAGGAGCTCGAGGAGGCGGTCGGCTTCGTCGCCGACGCCGTGCCCGCGCCCGTTGCCCGCCAGCTCGCCGAGCCGGCGGCGCCGGGCGCGCCGGAGCCCGCGGCACTGGCACGCATGGCCTCCGCCGGCGTCGCCGAGGAGGCCGTGCGTGACGCCGAGCCCGGCACGATCGACCTGGCGGCGGTCGTCGATCCCGGCGGTGAGCTCGAGGTGGAGCCCTCCGTCGCGCTCACCAGCGTGACCACCACGGTCGAGGAATCGGAACAACCGGACGAGCAGGAGCCGGAGGCGAGCCAGGAGCCGCGAGCGGCGACCGACGATCTCGCCGGCCCGACCGACGCCGACGCGCCGGCGCCCGGCGAGCCGTCGGTCGACGAGGACGGCGCGCCCGGTCCCGACGACGGGGAGGAGACTCCGGCGGTCCCCGAGGTCGAACAGGAGGCCGCCGAACCGTTCGCCGAGACTCTCGAGCCGGCGGGGGACGCGGGCCTCGGCGACATGGGGGTACCGGGCGGGACCGCCCTCCCACCGGCCGGCACCGTCGAGGAACCACCGGCCGAGGACATCACGATCGACGACCTGATCTGACCGGTCGTCGCGCTCCGATGCCCCCTAGTCACCGAGCGTGCGATCCCCTATCGTCGCCATCGCGGTTGCGGCAGATCCCCGATTCGGTGAGGAGGCGGCGTCCGTACATTGCGTCGTAGCCCTCGGAACACAGGGCGGGGGCACGAACAAGGAGAGGGAAGCGATGCCTGTCACGAAGACCGAAGTCAACGTCGCGCAAGAGGTCATCAACCTGCTGGTCGGCGACAAGGCCGAGGCCGAGGCCTACTCGCAGGACCCGGAGGGCTGGCTCGACGGCCACGGGTACGCGGGCGTCTCGGGTGAGGCGATCGCCACCTGCGGCGTGGGCGGCGGCGGCGGCGCCTCTGCCGGCGCCTCTGCGGGCGGTGGTGGTGCGGGTGCGTACGCGGCGGCTCCCCCGGCGGGCGCCAGTGCGGTCGCGCAGCTCGACTACATCGTCTACAACAACTACTACGAGGACAACTCGATCACGAACAACATCGAGAACCACGGGAACCTCGACTTCAACCAGCAGATCGCTGGTGACAACAGCGTGAACGTCAACGACAGCACCACCGGTGACGTCCAGGCCGGCGAGGGCAACATCCAGGTCGGTGGCGACGTCAGCGACTCGAACCTCGAGGCCGGTGAGGGCGACCAGCTCGTCGACGAGAGCTTCACGCAGGCCAACGCCTACGGAGACGGCGACGCCCAGGCCGCCTCGGCCACGGGCGACGTCACCCAGACCACGGGCGACGAAGCTCCGCCCGAGGAGGCCGACGCACCCGACCCGGTGGAGTAGGGCGCGTCCCGAGAGCCAGGCGCACAGGGCCCCGGGTTCGCCCGGGGCCCCGGCGCGCCCGGCAACCCCGCGGTACCGTCGCCCCACCATGATCGAATCGGCATGAACGAGTCGGCCACCGCGACCGCACCCCAGAGCGAGCTCGTCGAGTACGCCCTCGGCGCGATCGCGCAGTGCGAGATCGCGGTCGAGGCCCACGAGCGCACCGACCTGGCGGGTCGCCTGCGCCACGCCACCGAACGCCTCGAGGACCCCGCGACGCACCTGCTCGTGGTGGGGGAGTTCAAGCAGGGCAAGAGCTCGCTCATCAACGCGCTCCTCGACGCGCCGGTGTGCCCGGTCGACGACGACATCGCCACCTCGGCGCCCACGGCGGTGCGCTACGCCGCCGAGCCGACCGCCGCGGTCCTGTTCCGCCCGCCGCCGGGCGCAGACGAGACCGTCGAACCCGAGCGCGACACCATCGCCGTCGACCGGGTGCAGGAGTACGTCACCGAGGCCGCCAATCCCGAGAACGAGCGGCGCGTCCATTCCGTCGAGATCGGCGTCGCCCACCCGCTCCTCGAGGAGGGGCTGGTGCTCGTCGACACGCCGGGGGTCGGCGGCCTCGGCTCGGCCCACGCCGCCATCACCGTGGGCGCGCTGCCGATGGCCGACGCGCTCGTGTTCGTGTCGGACGCGTCGCAGGAGTACTCGGGCCCCGAGCTCCAGTTCCTCGAAACCGCGCGGTCGTTGTGCCCGAACATCGTGTGCGTGCTGACCAAGACCGACTTCTATCCGGAATGGCGCAAGATCCTCGACCTCAACCGCACCCATCTCCGCGACGCCGGCGTGACCGCCGAGATCCTCCCGTTGTCGTCCACCCTGCGCCTCGCCGCCCTCGAGACCGACGACCGCGAGCTCGACGAGGAATCGGGCTTCCCGGCGCTGATCGACTACGTGCAACGGGAGGTGATCGGCGCCGCCGAGCACCTGGCCGTGAACGCCGCGGTCAACGACGTGCGCGCCGTCGTCGACCAGCTCGAGGGCCAGTTCCGCACCGAGAAGGCGGCCCTCGACCAGCCCGACCGGGCGGGTCGCCTCGTCCAGGACCTCGAGACGGCCCAGGAGCGGGCGGCGCGGCTCCGGAGCCAGGCGGCGAAGTGGCAGGTGACGCTGGCCGACGGCATGGCCGACCTCATGGCCGACGTCGACCACGACCTCCGGACCCGTATCCGGCGGATCGTCCAGGAGTCCGACGAGGTCATCGAGCAGAGCGACCCGGCCGACATCTGGGAGGAGTTCGAGCCCTGGCTCTACCGGCGTACCGGCGAGGACATCGTCAACAACTACAAGTTCCTCCAGGTGCGGGCCGAGGAGCTCTCCCGGAGGGTCGCCGAGCACTTCGAGGTCGACAGCAACGACCTCCTCGCCAAGCTCCAGCTCGGCACCTTCGACGTGGGTGCGGCCGTCGACGTCGACACCGGGATCAACACCGACACCATGACGAGCCCGCAGAAGCTCTGGACCGGCGTCCGGGGCGGCTACATGGGCGTGATCATGGTCTCGATGTTCGGCGGTATGGCCGGGCTCGCCCTCGGTCCCCTGCTCCCGCTGGCCGCCGGCCTCATGTTGGGTCGCAAGTCGGTGCGCGACGAGAAGGAGCGCCAACTCAACATCCGGCGCCAGCAGGCGAAGAACGCGTTCCGCAAGTACGTCGACGAGGCCCAGTTCGTCGTGGGCAAGGACAGCCGCGACCGGCTGCGCATGATCCAGCGCCAGCTGCGCGACCACTACTCCGGCCGGGCCGACGAGTTCCTCCGTTCCCTCAGCGAGACGCAGCGCGCCGCGCAGGAGGCGCTGAATGCCGACCAGGGGACTCGCCAGCAACGCCAGCGTGCCGTCGAAACCGAGCTCGAGCGCATGAAGATCATCCGCAAGGGGATCGACGAGGTCGCCGCCATGGCCGCCGCGGCATCGTGAGCAGCCCAGCCTCCCTGCTCGACGAGACCCGGTCGCTCCTCGACGCGGCCGTCACCGCGTACGCCGGCCGGGACGAGGCAGCGGGGCTGCAGGCGATCCGCGACCGCCTCGACGATCCGCTCCGCGTCGCCATCGCCGGGCGGGTGAAAGCGGGGAAGTCGACGCTCCTCAACGCGCTGGTCGGGGAGGAGCTGGCGCCGACCGACGCGGGCGAGTGCACGAAGATCGTCACCTGGTACCGCGACGGCGTCACCTATCGGGTCATGCTCCACCCGATCTCGGGCGAGCCGCGCCAGGTGCCGTTCACGCGTGACGCCGGTGCCATCGACGTCGAGCTCGGGTCGACCACCGCCGAGCAGGTCGATCGTCTGGTCGTCGACTGGCCGTCGTCGTCGCTCAAGCGGATCACGCTCATCGACACGCCGGGGATCGGATCGCTGTCCCTCGACGTCTCGGCTCGGACCCACAACTTCCTCGCTCCCGACGAAGACCGCGTGACCGCCGCCGACGCGGTGCTGTACCTGATGAAGCACCTCCACGCCACCGACATGGACTTCCTGGCCGCGTTCCACGACGAGGAGGTCGCACAGGCGACGCCGATCAACGCGATCGCCGTGCTCTCACGTGCCGACGAGGTCGCGGCGGGCCGGCTCGACGCCTTGGAGTCGGCGACCCGGATCGCGGCCCGCTACCGCGTGGACCCGAAGGTGCGGCGGCTGGTACAGACCGTCGTCCCGGTCGCCGGCCTGCTCGCGGTCACCGGCTCCACCCTGCGTGAGGACGAGTACGCGGCGCTGGCGAAGCTCGCCGCGTCGGAGGACCCGCCGGTCGAGAAGCTCCTCGTGTCGGTCGACCGGTTCGTCAACGCCCCGACGCCCGTGCTGACCTCGATGGAACGCGAGGCGCTGCTCGACCGGCTCGGCCTCTTCGGCGTGCGCCTCGCCGTCGAGCTCATCCGCGCCGGCGGGGCGCCCACCTCGGGGAAGCTCTCGGCCGCGCTGGTCGAGCGCAGCGGCCTCGACGGGCTTCGGCACGCGCTGCTCTCGCAGTTCGCCGACCGGCGCGACGTGCTCAAGGCGCGCTCGGGGCTCCTGGCGGTCGAGGGTGCGATCCGGTCCCAGCCGGTTGCGGGATCGGATTCACTCATGAACGAGATCGAGCGGATCACGGCAGGTGCCCACGAGTTCCAGGAGATCCGGCTGCTGAACGCGCTGCGGTCGGGAGCCGTGTCGGTGAAGCCCGAGGAGCTCGAGGTCATGGAGCAGCTGCTCGGTACCGCCGGCGCGTCGGCGGCCGCCCGCCTCGGCCTCGACGGGAACGCCTCCGACGACGACGTCCGGCGTGCCGCCCACGAGTCGCTCGCCCGGTGGCAGCGCCGGGCCGAGAGCCCGATGGCCACCCCCCAGGTCGCCGACGCCGCCCGCGTCCTCATCCGCACCTGCGAAGGAATCCTCACCCGCCACTCTTGATGCGTACCGGATGCGCACTCTTTGCGCATGAGGTACGCATCGAGACGTCAGTGGGTGCTGGCACGCAGCGCGGCGAGCATCTCGGCGCGCGTGGTGGCGCCGAGCTTCTGGCGGATCTTGGCGACGTGGTGCTCGACGGTCTTGGGTGAGATGAAGAGCTGCGCGCCGATCTCCTTGTGCGTCAGGCCGTCGAGCACGTAGGCGGCCACCTCCTGCTCCCGTTCCGAGAGCGCCTCCGCCGAGCGCGCCGAGACCGGCGCCGCCTCCATCCCCGACATCGAGTCCTTGAGGTCGCGTGCCTTGCCGAGGAGGGTGCGGGTCACCGACCGGTCGGTGGTTCGGATGGCCGCCTGGCCGGTGAGACGCGACGCCTCCCACGACAGCCCGGCGGCGGCGAGCCCGGCGGTGGCGGCCCCGACCGCCGCGGGGTCGACGTCGCCGGCGAGGAGGTCGCGCCACGCCCTCGCTGCCGGCGCCAGCGCCGCGAGGCGCTCGTGCGCGGGCTCGACCGCTTCGACGGCCGCGGCGCACTGTGCCACGCCGGCGGGATCGTCGGCGGCCACCGCCGTCTCGACCGCCGACCAGCGCAGCGGCAGCTCCCAGAGGCCGGGGCCGCCGAGCCGGACGGTGATGGTTGCCACCTCGGCGAGCTTGGCGACGGCGGCGGGCCCGCCCGACTGCAGCCGCACCGCGGCGGTGGCGAGCTCCCCGAGTGGTTCCAGGGAGAAGAGGTCGGCCGGGCACCGCAGCAGCGCGGGTTCGGCGCGCTCCCAGACTCCGCCGAGGCGGGCGATGTCGCCGTTGCGGCGGGCGAGGCCGGCTTCGATCGCGGACCGCAGCAGCTGCTCGCGGGTCGCGAGGCCCTCCGACTTGACGTCGTCGAGCACCGCCTCCGCCTGAACCCATCGACCGGCCCGCATGGCCACCCATCCGAGCAGCAGGCGGTGGCGGAGCGCGAGCCCGGGCCCGCCGACCTCGTGCTCGATCGCCCGGGTCAACAGGTGCTCGGCCACGGCGAAGTCGCACGCCGCCGACGCCACGAGCGCACCGAGCGCGTGCGGCGTATCGGCGAGCACGAGCCGGCCGGCGCCTGCCTCCAGGAGCTCGGCCGACTCGACGAAGCCCTCAAGCGCGGGACCGAGCGCGCCGGCGCCGGCGTCCAGGGAGCCGCGCGCCAGCGCGACGACGGCCTCGATCGCCAGGCGCGCCGGTCGCTCCAGCTCGCGCTCGGCGGTCTCGAACGTGGCGCGGGCCTCGTCGGCGCGGCCCAGGGCTACCAGGCCGGGGACCGCCAGCAGCCCGAACACCGGATCCGGGAGGTCGGGGTGGTCGCGCACGGCCGCGAGCAGCTGTGCCGACCGTCCCCACAACCCCCGCCCGCCGAGCACTCCCGCGAGCACCGCGGTCGCCCGGGCCCGCTCGGAAGGCGCGCCCTCGGCGAGCGCGGTGTCGGCCAGCTCGACGGCGGTGTCGACGTCGCCGGTGAGGGCGGCGGCCTCGGCGCGGTGGGCGGCGACGGCGGCGGGGTCGGCGCCGGCGTCGAGGGCGCGCTCGAGCCACTCGCGCGCCAGCCCGGGCGTCTCCGCCATCGCGGCGTCGCCGGCGGCGACGAGCGTCGCGGCCGCCGCGGGCCCGACCACACCGCCGGCGACGAGATGCTCGGCGGCGCGCCCGGGCGGGTCGCCCCGGTCGACCAGGGCGCGCGCGAGCCGCGAGTGGAGGCCGCGCCGCTCGGTGTCGGGCATGGCGGCGACCGCCGCCTCGGCCACGATCGGGACGAGCTCGTCGTGGCCGGAAACGAGGAGGCCGGCCGCCCGCAGCTCGTCCATGACGCCGGCGAGCGCCGCCGGCT
>DASUUL010000328.1:0-2027 GCA_036374115.1 Acidimicrobiia bacterium
CACGAATAGAATCCCGGCGCCTTGGCGCGACGAGACAATCCCGCCACGTGCTCCGCTTCGCGCCCGCGCGCGGCGGGGATCGTGATCGCATTGTCGCTGCTTCTGCTGCTTGCGATCGGCCCCGCCGCCCACGCGGCGTCGCTGTCGCCCGAGCCGGGCAACTCGCCGAACGCCGACGACTCGACTACCGCTTACTGGGTGATGCTGGCGATCGCCGCCGTGATCGTCGTCGCCGTAAATGCGGCGCTGATCGTCGCCGTCGTGAGGTTCCGTGCCCGGCGAGGTCGGGAGCCGGCGCGCGTGCGGGCGGGGCGCGGCATCCAGCCTCGAGCTGTCGCGGCCCTCGCGGTGCTGGCGGCGGTGGTGTTCGTGTTCGGGATCGTGATGACCACCCGGGTGAGCGACGTCGAGCCGTCGGGTCCCGAGGGGCTGGAGGCGTCGTCGGCACGCACGGCGCAGCTCGACCTGTCGCTTCCGAGCGGCGCCGAACCGCTCAGGATCCTCGCCTCGGGCCAGCAGTGGCTGTGGCGCTACGAGTATCCCGACGGGACGTTCAGCTACTACGAGCTGGTCGTGCCGGTCGACACCACCGTCCAGCTCCAGCTCGAGTCCACCGACGTCGTCCACCGGTGGTGGATCCCGGAGCTCGGGGGCAAGTTCGACGCCGTTCCCGGCCGCGGCAACCAGACGTGGTTCCGCGCCGACGAGGAGGGCACCTACGAGGGCCAGTCGGCGGCCTTCTCGGGGCCGGGTTACGCGACGATGCGGGCCCGGGTGAGGGCGGTGCCCGTTCCCGAGTACGAGGCGTGGCTCGAGCAGCAGGGCGACGACATCCAGGAGGCCCAGGAAGCCGTCCAGGAACGGGTGCAGGCGGAGGCCGCAGCGGCCGCGGACGAGGAGGCGTCGCAGTGACTCCCCCGCCGACCGCGATCTCCCCCGCGCGGCCGGAGGTCGTCGCCGACGCGTATTCCGACCAGCGCCCGGCGTGGGTCAGGCTCGCCACCAGCGGCGACCACAAGGCGGTCGCGGCCCTGTACCTCGCCGCGGCATTGAGCTTCCTCGTCCTGGCCGTGTGCGAGCTGGTGCTGATGCGGGTGCAGCTGATCGTGCCCGACAACACGATGATCTCGGCGGAGATCTTCGACCAGCTTCTGTCGGCGTACGGGGCGACGGCGGTGGTCCTGTTCGGCGTCCCGATGGCGTTGGGCCTGATGTGCTACGTCGTCCCGCTCCAGGTCGGCGCCCGTGGGACCGCGTTCCCGCGCCTCGCAGCGCTCAGCCTCTGGCTCTACCTCGCCGGCGGGATCACGCTCTACGCCAGCTTCCTGTACCGCCCCCCCGACGCCGGCACCAATCCGCTGCCGCCGCTCTCCGACACGGTCTTCTCCCCCACCGCCGGGGTCGACGCCTGGATCGTCGGCGTCGGCCTGGCGACGCTCGGGTTCGTGATCTTCGCGATCAACCTGCTGGCGACGATCCACACCCAGCGGGCTCCCGGCATGGCGTGGCGGCGGATGCCGCTGTTCTCGTGGGCGGCGACGGTCGGCGGCTACGTCGTGGTCGTCACCGGCGCGGTGATGGTCGCGGCGTGCGCGATGCTGCTGATCGATCGCCAGTTCGACGGTGTCTTCTTCGACGCCGGCGAGGGCGGCTCGCCGATCCTGTGGCAGCACCTGAGCTGGTTCTTCTTCACCAGCACCTACCTGGTGATCCTGCTGTTCGCGTTCGGCGCGATCTCGGAGATCCTGCCCACGTTTTCGGGCAAGCCGGTATTCAGCCACCGGACGATCGTCGGCTCGCTGGTCGCGGTCGGCGTGCTCGGCCCGCTGGCATGGATGCAGAACATGTACACGGCGCCGATTCCGGTCGGGTGGAGCTACTTCGCGATGGCGATGGCGGTCGCGCTGGCGATCCCGATCGGCCTGCTGATGTTCAACTGGCTGGCCACCCTGTGGGGCGGGGCGCTCCGGCTCCGCGCCCCGCTGCTGTTCGCCCTCGGGGCCGTGAGCACGGTCGCGTTCGGGCTC
>DASUUL010000329.1:0-6833 GCA_036374115.1 Acidimicrobiia bacterium
GCGATCCCGATCGGGGGGGCGTCGGTCACGGGCGTCACCGCGTACGTCGGCGCCGCAGCCGAGCTCGAGGCGCAGATCGGCGACGGCGCGCGCCCCGACTGGGTCGTGGTCGCCGACGGGTCGGGCGGCACGCACGCGGGGTTGCTCGCCGGGCTCGATCCTCAGACGCGCGTGCTGGGCGTCGACGTAGGGACGCGCCCGGACCTCGACGACGTGATCCCCCGCCTCGCAGCCGAGACGGCCGGGCACGCGGGCCGGGCGACGCCCGATACGGAGGCGGTCGTCGACCACGACCACTTCGGCAGCGGGTACGGCGACCCCACGGACGAGGCGGTCGACGCGATCCGGTGGGTCGCCCGCCTCGAGGGGATCGTGCTCGACCCGGTGTACACGGGGAAGGCCATGGCCGGACTGATCGCAGCCGTGCGCGCCGGTCGCATCAACGCCGCCGACACCGTGGTGTTCTGGCACACCGGCGGTGCGGTCGCCCTGTTCGCGAGGCGGTATGCCGGCACGTTCTCCTGAAATGCCCGCTCGCGCCAGCAAGAATGGCCCGGTGAGCAACAACCGGCGCCGCCCCGTCGATCGGCTCCTCGACCTCGTCCCCATGGACGCCGTCGTCCGCCACGTCGACGTGAACGAGCTCATCGAGCGGGTCGACGTCCAGCGCATCGTCGACCGGGTCGACGTCAACGCCATCGTCGAACGCGTCGACATCCAGCGCATCATCGACCGCGTCGACGTGAACGCGCTCATGACCCGAATCGACGTCAACGAGATCATCGACCGGGTCGACATCAACGCCATCATCGAACGAGTCGACGTGGAAGACGTGGTGGCGCGCACCGAGATCGGCCAGGTCGTGGTCGCGTCCACCACGGGCATGGCGACGCGGGGCCTCGACTTCGTGCGGGCGCAGGGGGTGGGCCTCGATCAGTGGTGCAACCGCTGGGTCGACCGCATCCTCCGCCGCCGCCCCGGCGACGCCCCTGCCGGCCCCGGCATCACGATCGGCGCTCCCGGCCCCGAGGCGGCACCGTGACCCCCCGCCGCAACCGGGTGCCCGAGTCGTCCCTCGTCGGCCACTACGCCGGCCCGGTCACGCGGCTCGCGGCTTGCGCGCTCGACATCGCCATTCTGAACGGCGCCTTCGTGCTCGGGCTCTCGGCCCTGTTCTGGCTGCTCGGCTTCATCGCCGGCACGCAACTCGACACCGACGACTTCGGGCCCGCGTTCTCGATCCCGATGCTCGCGCTCTGGGCGTTCCTGTACTTCTGGATCCCGTGGTCGCTGTCGGGCAGCACCCCCGGAATGGCGATCGTGGGCATTCGGGTCGTGAGACGCGACGGTGACCCGGTCGACCGGGCTCATGCCGCGCTCCGCGTGATCACCTGGCCGTTGTCGTTCCTCTTCTTCGGACTGGGCTTTCTCGGCATCCTGGTCGGGCGCGAGCACCGCGCCCTCCACGACGTCTTCGCGGGAACCGCGGTCGTGTACGCCTGGGACGCGCGCGCCGCTCGCATCCGGTTCCTCGCGCAGCGGGGCCCGTCGCGAGCGGCACGCGCGCCGGAAGGCGCGCCCTCCCGGGCTAGCGGCTGACGCGAACCCGTTCGTCGGGCACGGGCTCACGCTCGACCACCTGCCGGCGACGTGTCACCGGCAGCAGCACGGCGGCAGCCAACCCGATCGCCCCGACGACGAGGTACAGCCAGCCGTGGCGGTCGTGCACGCCCAGCCAGTTGTGGAGACGCGTGGGCCAGAGGTCGGCGATCAGCACGAGCCCGAACAGCAGCGCTCCGACACTGCCCACCGTCATCAGGCCGCGACCCACGAACGTACCGGTCGCCGCGACGAGCATGACCACGCCGAAGCCGATCTCGATGAGCGCGAGCAGCGGCGTGTGATGGAACGTGGCGAACGACTCGTGCGGCCGCCGGAGGTGGTCGGGGTCGAAGCCCGTCTCCACCAGGGCAAGCGCGCCGAACACGATCGCAGCGATGCCGATCGCGCCGGCAATGTATCGAGCAGGGTTGCGCACGGACACCCGCTCGTCGACAACGTCCGCATCGTGACGGCGGAATCGCATGATGGACCTCCTCGATGAGTGTGCACGCGTGCTTACCCGCGCGTCCCGTGCTCCAAGCACGCCGCCACCGAGGGGGTTTCGTACGCCACGCGCCCGGGTAGCCGAGCCCTCATGGAGTGGCTTCTGATCCTCGGGTTGGTGGTGCTCGCGGTCATCGTGCTCGCGAGCGTGCGCCGGCGGCGATTCTTCAACCAGGGCCGGGGCGCGATCACCGGCCGCTGGAACCGCCGACTCTGACCGCGCGCCCGTTCGCGCCTTCTCGGACCCATTGGCCGAGACGCGAATCGCGCCCGGGCCGGGCCCGGGCGCGAGGAACGCGGCGTTCGTCCGATCAGACTTCGCGCACCTTCTTGGCCACGGCGATTCCGATCGCCACGAGAATGAGCAGGATCAAGAGCTTCTTCACGAGCGGGTCTCCCTTGTCGGCAACCGGCGGTCGGCGAGGCGCCGATGGTACTCGCAACGCCCCGTGGTAGACACCCCACGGAGGTGAACGGGGTCTGGTGGCCCCCCTCGTCTTCAAAACGAGCGGGACGGGCGCTCCCCGTCCGGTGGGTTCGATTCCTGCCACCTCCGCAGGTTTGGCTCCGCAGGTCGGGCTCCGCAGGTCGGGCTCCGCAGGTGGCTAGTCGGCGGGCCTCTCCCCCAGGCGCGGGTAGAGCGAGAGACCGATCTCGAACGCTCCCAGCAGTACGAGTAGCACGAACAATCCCGTCCACCCGGGCTGGAACAGCAGCAAGAACCCAAAGGCGGCGATCGCGCCGCCGACCCGGAGGCCGTCGACGTTCGTCCTGACCCACTGCCCCGCGGGCGTCGACGGGAACGCGACTGCCCCCTCGCGCGTCTGTCGCGCCACCTTGCGACTGGTGCGGCGCACCCAGGCGGCACCTCGACCGGGACCGAAGAGATACGACACGACCGCGACGACGACTCCGCCGATCAGGAGGTACCAGGCGCGGTCACGCAGGCCGCGGCTCACGATCTGCGCGGCAGCGTGCGCCGCATCGCGGTTCTCGCCCTCCTCGACGAGATCGGCGAGGTCGTCGGCCAGGGTGCGCAAGACCGCGAACACGAGGTACGTCGTCACGGCCGTGCCGAGACCGAGCTGGAGCAGCGTGCGACGTCGGTCGACGGAGAGAAGGAGCGCGCCCGCACCGAGCAACAGGGTCAACGCGACCCCGATGAACAGGTACCGATTCGCGAGGTGCACGACGTCCTGCACTTCCGACAGCCGGTCTTCGTGAAAGACGACGATCTCGCCGAAGTCCTGCGGGAGGTCGATGTCGAAGCGGTCGGAGAGCTGGCGACGGATCTCCCGGCGGGTGGCGTCCTCGTCGAGCTCGGGCAGCTGGACGTCGCCGAGGAAGCCGGGGCCCTGCTCGACGATGCGCTGCACGATCTCGTAGACGGCGGGCAGGAGGTCGAGCACGACCTCACCGTCGCGCCGGACGACCCCGGGCGGATCCTCGCCGTCGAGCACCCGGAGCGCGAGCTGGTGGGCGTTCGTGACGGCGTCGTTCCAGATGCGCTGGAACTGGTCGCTGGTGAGCACCGTCGCGATCGCGTCGCGCGTGTAGTCGCGCGCGATGCCGTCGAGGGGGCCGACGAGGAACTGGAGATCGTCGGGAAGCGCCTCCCGAGCGCGCCGGTCGATGTCGAGCTCGGTGAAGAGCTCGGCGGTGAGGAAGTCGGACAACGCCCGGCTCACGTCGGGATCGCTCGGCAGGGGTCCGACGGCGGCAACGAACCTGTCGGTCTTGAGGACGGTCTGGCGGGCCCACACACCGATGAGGCTCGCCACCGCTCCGATCGAGAACAGCACGACGAGGACGCCCACGAGGCCCCGCCGGGCACGGCGGCGGCGCCGGGTCCATCGTTCGCGGCGGTCGAGCCGCTGGCGAAGCTGGTCGACCTGGGCGCGAAGCTCTGCCATCTCGGACGTGGGTTGCGGGGCCTCGGCCGCGGGGCCCTCCGGCTGTTCCGTCATGGGTAGCCCTCGTTCCTGGTCCGGATCGACCAAGTCTGGTCCGCCGCCTCGAACGAGGAGGGGATCGGCGGGATCTACTGTGCACCCGAGGGGAAGGAGGCGGCGATGGAGCTTCGCCAACTCGGTCGGACGGGCGTGCGGGTCACCGAGCTTTGCCTGGGAACGATGACGTTCGGCCGCGAGATCGAGGAGGCGCCCAGCCGTGCGATCCTCGACCGGTATCTCGACGCCGGCGGCAACTTCGTCGACACCGCCGACGTCTACGGCGGTGGGGCGTCGGAGGAGATCCTGGGGCGGTCCGTCGGTGCCCGCCGGGACCGGATCGTGCTGGCCACGAAGTTCCGAATGGTGGTGGGCGACGACCCCAATGCCGGCGGTGCCTCGCGGCGCCACGTGCGGGCGGCGGTGGAGGCGTCGTTGCGCCGGCTCCAGACCGACTGGATCGACCTCTACCAGGTGCACTGCTGGGACCCGGCCGTCCGGCTCGAGGAGACGGTGTCGACCCTCGACGATCTCGTGCGCGAGGGAAAGGTCCGCTACGTCGGCGCCAGCAACTACACCGGCTGGCAGCTGGCGAAGGCCCTCGGGATCGCGGCGCTGCACGGATGGGAGCCCTTCGTCTCGCTCCAGCCGCAGTACTCGCTGGTGACCCGGGAGACCGAGCGGGAGCTGCTGCCCCTGTGCCGCGAGGAGGGCTTGGCCGTACTCCCGTGGAGCCCGCTCGGCGGGGGCGTGCTCACCGGGAAGTATCGGCGCGGTGAGGGCGCCCCCGCCGGCTCACGGGGTGGCGACAAGACCCCGTCGTCGTTCCTCGTCCGGGAGCGCATGCAGCAGGACCACAACTTCGCCATCGCCGAGACCGTCGGGAAGGTGGCTGCCGAGCTCGGGCGCAGCCCGGCGCAGGTCGCGCTCAACTGGGTGCTGCACCGCGAGGGCGTGACGTCGCCGATCCTCGGGGCCCGCACGATGGAGCAGCTCGACGACAACCTCGACGCCGCCGGCTGGCGCCTCGACTCGGAGCTCGAGGCCCGCCTCGACGAGGTGAGCGACATCGGGTCGTGCTACCCCTACGACTTCATCGCCTGGATCACGCGCCGTTGAGCAGCTCGCGCGTTTCCTCGTCCGCACCTTCACCCGGCCGAAATGGTCGTGATTCCGGCTGATCTCGGCCTTTCCACGACCATACGAGCGGACGAAACACGACGCGGTCTCGCGTCCGCGATCTACGGGATCCAGGCGGCGCGGCGGATGTCGCTCGCGATCGGCTGGGGCGGGTTGCCGGCCTCGTTCGAGTGCCAGATCTCGAGGCCCGCGGTGGTGTTGGCTGCCAGAACGGTCGTGCCGGGAATGTCGGTCGACAGCTGGATCGCGCAACAGAAGGAGTCGAGCGAGAAGAGGGTTCCGAGCGTGCGCCCGTCGTCGGCGCTGATCGCGATCACCGGCAGCGGCGACCCCGCGCCGGCCTCCCCGCCGGGCGCCGTCAGCGCGTAGAACTCGCCGGTCGCGCCGCGGTATCCGGCCCAGATGGTGTTGTCGGTCGACTCGAATGCCACGAGCGCGGCCGATGCGAACGGGTCGGCGTCGGCGAGGTCGAGCACCCGGACTGCCTGCGTCTGCTCCGGCAGCTGCAGCGCCACGTGTTCGGAGTCGGGCGCCCAGGAGGGCCCGGCCATGATCGGGGCGGGCGCGGGGACGCGATTCTCGCCGCCCGACTCCAGGTCGCGCACCACCAGCGTGTCGGGAGCCGGGGTCCCCTCGCTGCAGTCGACGTAGGCGAGGCGCTCGCCGTCGGGACTCACCGCCGGCTGTGCGCCCTGGGTGACCGGGCGCTCGTTCCCGTTCCGGAGCGCGAGGCGCACGATCTCGGTCTCGCACCCGAGGAGCCCGCCACCGCGGTCGAAGTAGGCGAAGCGGCCGTCGGGCGAGACCGCGAACCCGTTGGACGCGTCCTGGGCGGCAACCGTCCCGAGCTCCTCGAGCTCGGTGCCCTCGGCGGTGAGGACGACGAGGCGGCCGTCGCCGGTGGCGGCGAGGAACGCCGGTGCATCGCCACCCGCGGAGTACTCGACCCACGTGCCGTCGGCGTCGATGACGGTGCGCGGCCCACCTTCTTCCACACCGGGCCACACGTAGCGCTCGCCGTCGAGCACCACCGGGCCCTCGAAGAGCTCGACGAGGGTGGCGAGGACCGGCTCGTCTGCGTTCTCCGCGGTCTGCCAGTCGACGGTCACGCCGTCGCCGGCGAGCTCGTCGAGGCGCCGGTCGTCGCACGCCACCGCCGCTCGCACGATCGCAGTCTCGGTGCGGGCGACGGGCTCGGGCAGGACCGGGTCGGGCGTCGTGGCGGGATCGAGGTCGGCGGCCGAGCATCGGGCCTCGCCGGCGCCGCGCGCGGCCGGCTCGTCGCTGCTCCCGCCGCCGCACGCGGCAACTCCCACGAGGAGGGCGAATGCGCACGAAACCGCCCTGCTCACACCGGCAGTCTTACCGCTCGTGGACGCAGGACGCGCGCCCGCCCGGAATCAGGGGATCCAGGCGGCACCGACGACGTTGTCGGCCAGCGTGTTGGCGATCATCACCCGGGCAGACGCCCGGCACGGTGCCCGCGTTGACACGCGGACGCGACGAGGCCCCGCCCGAAGGCGCATCGTGGCGCCTGCGGCGGGGCCTGCGGCCTTCCCGGGACCCGGGCAGTCCGATCCGTGGGCGGGTCAGACCGCCAGCAGGTCGCGGGCGCCGGTGTCGGCGGACGGGTGGCGC
>DASUUL010000330.1:0-5363 GCA_036374115.1 Acidimicrobiia bacterium
GCTTCCTGGGCGCGGCCGCGGCCGCCGGGGCGCTGGCGGCGCTGCGTCGGGGCACCGCCCCCGCGTGGGCCGCGGGCGCGTCACGCTCACCCAACCTCGCCAGTGACCCGTTCACCCTGGGCGTGGCGTCGGGCGACCCCCTCGACGACGCGATCGTGCTGTGGACCCGGCTCGCGCCCGACCCGCTCGCGCCCGACGGTGGGATGACGAACGGCGACGTCGACGTGGAATGGGAGCTGCTCGACGGCGAGCGCACCCGCGTGGTGGCGTCGGGCACCGCGGTGGCGGCGGCCGAGCTCGGCCACTCCGTGCACGTCGACGCCCGCGGCCTCGACCCCGACCGGCCGTACCGCTACCGGTTCATGGTGGGCGACTACGAGACGCCGATCGCCCACACCCGCACCGCGCCGGCGCCCGACGCGGGCCGGCGGCTGCGCATGGGGCACGTGTCGTGCCAGATGTTCGAGGAGGGCTACTACACCGCCTACGCCGACATCGCCGCCGACGAGGACCTCGACCTCGTGGCGCACTGCGGGGACTACATCTACGAGAGCCCGACGGGCGGCGAGGTGCGCACCGACCCCCTCCCCGAGGCGGTGACCATCGACGACTACCGCGCCCGCTACGCGCTGTACCGCTCCGACGCCGACCTGCGGGCCGCGCACGCCCGCTGCCCGTGGGTGATCACCTGGGACGACCACGAGGTCGAGAACAACTACCACGGCGACACCCCCGAGGACGGGAGCACCACGCCCGGCCCGGCCGACTTCGCGGCCCGCCGGGCCGCCGCCTACCAGGCGTGGTGGGAGCACATGCCGGTGCGCTTCGACCCGCCCGGCGGCCCCGACCTGCGCATCCACCGCCGGGTGCGGTGGGGGCGGCTCGCCGACCTCCTCGTGCTCGACACCCGCCAGTACCGCACCGACCAGGTGTGCGCGGAGGGATCCGATATCGGGCCCCGCTGCGACGCCGCCTTCACCGACGACTTCACGATGCTGGGCGCCGAACAGGAGCGGTGGCTCGACCGGCAGCTCCCGAAGGTCGCCGGCAACTGGACCGTGCTCGTGCAGGGGATCGCGGTGATGCAGTGGCGCTTCGCCCCCGGCAACGCGGTGTGGAACCTCGACGGGTGGGACGGCTACCCGGCCGCCCGCGACCGCCTCATGGCCTCACTGCTCGACACGCGCGCGCCGAACCCCGTCGTGCTCACGGGCGACGTGCACTCGTCGTGGGTGGGCGCGCTCCAGGAGAACTTCGACGATCCGTCGGCGCAGCCGCTCGGCACCGAGCACATCGCGCCCGGCGTGACGTCGCCGCCGTCGGGGCTCCTGCGCGACGCGCTCCCGGCCGTGCTCGAGAACAGCCCCCACATCCGCTGGGCGGAGGCCGACCACACCGGCTGGGTGCGCCACGACGTCACGCCCGGCGAATGGCGCACGGAGTACCGCCTCGTCGACGACGTGACGGTACCGGGGAGCGCGGTCACGGTCGCGAGCCGGTGGCTGACGCCCGACGGCGGAGCCGTCGCCGAGGC
The DNA here is from genome assembly GCA_036374115.1 of Acidimicrobiia bacterium. GTDB lineage: Bacteria > Actinomycetota > Acidimicrobiia > IMCC26256 > JACDBD01 > JACDBD01. Next base: position 1,535 of record DASUUL010000330.1, read on the forward strand.
CTGACGTCGCCACCCGACTCGCGATGCGCACCGATGTGCGTGGGGCGTCAGGTGAAGACGCTGACGCCGCCGGGTCCGACCAACAGGCCGACGATGATGAGCACGATGCCCCACAGCACCTCTGCTCGAAAGATCGCCACGATCCCGGCGACGACCAGCACCACCGCGATCACCCACAAGATGAACTCCATCGTTGCTCCTTGCCTCGGGATTGGTGCTGAGCCGATTCCCATCGCGCGCGTCCGCGAAACCACGACGACGGTTGCCGGCGCCGCGTCGGGGGTAGCGCGCGCGTACGCGAGTTCGAGTTGGAGGAGCAGACATGACGTACGTGGAGATCTGGACGTGGAGCTACCCGGTCGTCGACCTGACCGGTTTCGACGTCGAGGCGACAGATGGGCACATTGGGAAGATCGACGAGGCGACGTACGACGCCGGCTCGAGCTGCCTGGTCGTCGACACGGGATGGTGGATCTTCGGCAAGAAGCGCATGCTGCCCGCCGGCGTGGTCGAGCGCGTGGAGCCCGACACCAAGCAGGTGTTCCTCCGGTGCTCGAAGGACCAGGTGAAAGAGGCCCCCGACTTCGACGAGGTGCGCCGCGACGAGGCGTCGTACCGGGAGGAGCTGGGCGACTACTGGACGCGCCGGTAGCGGAACCGGTCGCGCGCGGGGCTCTTCGCCCGGGTGAATTCGGGTCGGTGAATTCGGGTCGGGCGGCTCCGGCGCGCTTCCATGGGGAGGAAGGACCGGCGTCGCCATCGGAGGAATCGAGATCGTGAACAGGCTGGTGGTGGCGGCGACGGTTGCGTCCGCGCTCGTGATCGGTGGCGGTGGGCTGTCGGTGCCGGCCGCCGGCGCCCGGGGCGAGACGCCGGGGCCCTGCTCCCTGCTGACCAGGAAGCAGGTTGCCGATCTCCTGGGCGAGCCGGTCGACCGCGGCCGGTCGGCACGGGAAGGCGGCGCCCGGGAATGCAAGTGGCCTGCGCGCGAGGAGGGCACGGGAGGCATCGAGGGGGCGACGCTCGGTCTCGCCGTCACGGTGTACAGCGGCCGGCAGGTGCGGCGGGAGTTCGACGAGCTCGTGCGTGACCAGGAGAACGAGATCATCGACGGGATCGGCGACGAGGCCGTCGCCGACGACACCTTCGCCGTTCCCGTGACCGGTCGGGTGGGGCGGGTGATCTTCGCCGTCGGCGTCAACAACTACGACACCGGCAACTGGGACGGCGACCCGCGCGCCATCGCGACCAGCGGCGCCGAGCTCGTCGCCGACGAGCTGGCCCGAGGCCGGAAAGAGCCGGCGCCGGTGGAGCAACCCGACGACATCCTGGCGCGCTTCGCCGACGACGTCCCCGTTCCGGATTCGTTCGTCAACCGCACCGCGTTCGGCACCGAGTACGACGGCGGCGGCGCCTTCGGCGGCGATCTGACCGTCGACGAGACGGTGGCCTTCTACCGGGAGGCGTTCCCCGAAGCCGGTTACGAGCCCGGCGAGCCCCGCACCGAGGACGTCGACGGCGTGGCCACGACGATCATCGACTTCTCGGGCCGGGGGCGCACCGGACAGATCGAGATCAGCCCCAACGACGACCCGCCCGGGGCGACACTGCTGTTCGTCACCTACTCGGAACAGGGCTGAGCCGGCGGGCCCGGCGCGCTTCAGACGCGGTGCGCCCGGAGGTCCTCGGCGAGGAACGTCTTCGGCAGGATCGTGCGGTCCGAGAGGCGCAGAATCTGGTAGCCGCCGTCGTGGCCGGTGGCGACCTCGAACCCGGCGGCCCAGGACGACCGGAAGCTGCTGAACACCTCCACCCGCGTGCCGGCCGGGAACGCCTGGGGGCGGGTGACCCGTCGCGCGTCCATCGGTGCTAGCGCCGCCACGGCGTGGGCGAGCCCACCGGCGGCGGCGGGAACGACCGGAAGTCCAGGAAACCGGTCTCGACGGGCGCGCCGGAGCCCCGGTGCGCGGTCTCGGGTTTCACGCCACCGGCGTGGCGGGGCTCGATGTCGGCGCCACAGGCGCGACACGTCATAACTTCGACTACTCGGGAGTTTTCCAACTGGCCTCTGCTTCCTGTGGTGATGAGCGACACATCGCTCTGGCGGGAGGCGCCCGAACGCTTCCCGCGGTGACTAGAGCGAGCGCCACCACCGAAGCCAGAACGGCACCGTGTGCTTACCGTCGATCGTGATCTCCGGCTGGGGGATCCGGGGTTGTGTCCCCGCCGGGTTGCGCGCGTCCACGCGCGCCACTTGCAGCTGCAGTCGCATGCCTGGCCTCCTCTTCGAGCGTCCTCCCCCGGGCGAGAGCCCGGCGGACGCAAATCCCCCAAACGCGGGAAACCCACTTGGCGGAGGCCAATCGGTCAGGCGAGAACCCCTGACCCGCTTGGTCGGCTTGCTCGGCGACCGTCCACCCGTGACCGTACACCCATTCGGCGCTCGCCCGAACGCGGGCGCTCGGATGTGCTCGCCACGGTGGGTGGCTCGCGCGGCCTACTCTCCGTCGTCGACGCCGTACGGAAGGCGAGTGCTATGGCATACGACGACTCCATCTTCCAGACCTACCTCGCCGAGGTGCCGATGTTTCGGGCGTGCACCGATGACGAGCTCGAGGCGATCGCGTACCTCGCCTCCCCGCGGTCCGTCGATGCCGGGACTGCGCTCATCCGCCAGGGCGAGACCGGCGACGAGTTCTTCGTGCTCATGATGGGCACCGCGACCGTGAGCCGAGACGGCCACGACGTGGCGAACCTCGAGCCCGGCGACTACTTCGGCGAGCTCTCGCTCTTCGACCAGGCGCAGCGGGACGCGACCATCACCGCGGACGTGCCCGTCACGGTGGCGGTCATGGACCGCAACGCCTTCCAGGCGGCGCTCGACGCGGTGCCGGCACTGCGCGACTCGCTGTTGCGCGGCATGGCCCGCCGCCTCCACGAGCTCGACGCCCGCGCCTGAGCACGACCGGGCAGACCCCCGTCAGGCCCGAGTGAACCCCCTCGCGAACTCGACCGCCGGCTGCTCGATCAGTGATGCCGGCGCGACAGCCCTGCCCGGCCGGAGCCGGGCAGGGCGCCGCCTGATGTCCCGGTTGCTACCGGGTCGTGCCGCCGATGATCACGGGAGCTCGCCCTCGACGCCGTCGATGATCCCGTCGAGCGTGACCGAGACGACGATCTGCTCCTGCTCCTGCTCCACCTCCTGCTCCTGCTCGTTGATGTTGACGTTCTTGTTCGCCACCTCCACCGCGTTCGCGAGGGTGTTGGTGTTCGCGCTCGCCGCGACCGCGCCCGCGCCACCCCCGGGAGGAGGAGGCGGAGGAGCGGGAGCGCCGGCCGCGCTCACGTCGCCACCGCCAGTGCCTGCGGCCACGAGCGGAGCGCCGCCCCCGCCGCCGACCGCGCCGCCGGCCGTCGAAGACGGCTGGTTGACATTGATCGTCACGCCGCCATCCGAGTTGTCCTTGCCGTCGCCATTCGAGTTCCCGTTCGAAGCGCCCGCCGCGCCGAACCCGACCGCACCGACGGTGCCGGCCAGGACGGCGATCACGGCCGTCGTGAACCAGTTCTGCCGCATGACATTCCCTTCTGTCTCTCGTCTCGCTGCCCGGCCGAGACCGGACAGGAAGTTGGCTGTGCGACGACCCGGCCGCTACTCGTCGGTGGGCTCGCCTTCGGAGCTCTCGCTCGTCTCGGTGGTGTCGCTGGTCTCCGATTCGTCGGTCTCGTCGGTCTCGCCCTCGCCCGACTCGGTGGACTCCTCCGACTCGCTGGACCCCGCCGACTCGGTCGGCTGAGCCGGCCCGAGCGGTGCCGTCTGGGTAGGACC
>DASUUL010000331.1:0-7725 GCA_036374115.1 Acidimicrobiia bacterium
GACGGCGAGCCCGGCGAGGAACGCCGCCCCGAGCGCGGTGGCCTCGAGCACCGGCGAGACCTCCACGACCCTCTGGCTGACGTCCGCGAGGAGCTGCACGAACGTCGGGTTGGCGCTCATGCCCCCGTCGACGCGGACACGGGGGACGGCGATCCCGCTGTCGTGTTCGGCGGCCTCCACGAGATCGGTGGCCCGGTGCGCGACGCCTTCGAGCACGGCGCGCACCAGCTCCGCCCGACCCGTGCCGCGCGTGAGGCCGAGCACCGTGCCGCGAGCGCCGTAGTCCCACTCCGGTGTTCCGAGCCCGAGCAGGGCGGGGACGAACCACACGTCGCCGCTCGACGTGCAGGCGGACGCGACGTCGTGCGACTCGGCTGCGGTGTCGATCACACCGAGGTCGTCGCGCAGCCACTCCACGTTCGTGCCGGCCGAGAGCATGATCGCCTCGAGCCCCCACGTGACGATCCCGCCGGCACGCCGGCACACGATCGGGAACGTGCCGCCCGGCCCCCGGGTCGCGAACTCGGGCGGGTCGGCGCCGAGCACGAGGTCGAACATGGCCCCGGTGCCGAAGGTGATCTTGGCGTCGCCCGTGTACACGCCGCCCTGGCCGAGCAGCGACGCCTGCTGGTCGCCCACCAGCCCGGCGATCGGGGGAGCACCGGGCAGCGCGGTTGCCGCCGCGACCACGCCGGTCGAGTCGACCACCTCGGGGAGCATGCGGGCGGGGATGCGCAACACGTCGAGCGTCTCGTCGGACCACGCGAGCCCGTCGGGCTCGCACAGCCCCGTGATGCCGGCGTTGGTCGCGTCGGTGACGTGCACTGCGCCCTCCGACAGCGTCCACGCCATCCAGCTGTCGACGGTGCCGAAGCAGAGGTCGCGGGCGCGCTCGGGGTCGGCGATGTCGAGGAGATGCTCGAGCTTGGTGGCCGACACGTTGGGCCCCAGCCGCAGCTGCTCGGCGCGCAGCTCGAGGCAGCGCCCGACCGTGCGGAGGTCCTGCCAGCCGATACCCGGGCCCACGGGCTCGCCGGTAGCCCGGTCCCACACGACGGTGGACCCGCGCTGGTTGGCGATGCCGACGGCCTCGACGCCATCGCCGGTCGCGTCCGCGGTCTCGATCGCGGCCCGGGCGGCGTCGAGCACCACGGTGGCCATCTCGGTGGCGTCGAACTCGACCAGGCCGGGCGCGGGCGACGCCGGCAGCAACGGCCGCTGCTCCTCGTGGGCGACGGTGGCGTCGCCGCGCACCAGCGCCGCCCGCACCGACGACGTCCCCACGTCGACGACGAGGATCATGGTGTTCTGGCGTCGCTGCACCGGACATGATCCGGCGCAGCGACGCCGAAACCGCCCTTCATCTCACCATCCCGCGTCGCCCCAGGGGTCGGGGAGCCCGAGCTTGCCGGGGTTGAGGACGCCGTTGGGGTCGAGGGCGGTCTTCACGCTCGCGAGCACGTCGTACGCGCGGCCGAGCGCGTCGCGCACGAACCGTGCCCGGTTGAGCCCGATCCCGTGGTGATGGCTCAGCGCGCCGCCGCGCTCGAGCACGGCGCGCGTCCCCGCGTCCCAGGCCGCCCGGTAGTACGCCTCCCGCGCGTCCGCCTCGGGCTGGCCGGCGAACGTGAAGTAGAGGCACGCGCCGTCGGCGTACGAGTGCGACAGGTGAGCCGACGCCACCAGGGTCTGCGGCACCGCGGCGATCGCAGCCGTCGCCGCCTCGTAGATCGCGGGGAGCGCCGACCACCGCGCCGCGATCTCCATCGTGTCGACCACGTAACCCCGGGTGATGAGCGCCTCGAGTGCCGACACGTCGTTGCGGTGCTGCATCCAGCGGCCGACGAGCCCGTCGTCGAGCACCTCGGCGCCGGCGTCGACGCACTCCTCGGCGACCACGCCCATCACCGGGTCGACGAGCTCGCGGTCGCCCTCGTCGAGCACGAGGAGCACGTGCCGCTCGCCCGTCTGGTACGACCGCTCGGCCTCGACGGCGTCGTAGAGGCGCAGCACCGCGGGCGTGGCCCCGCGGTGGAGGATGCCCCGGCAGGCGTCGAGCCCGTCGGCGAACGACTCGAAGCCGTAGGCGGCACGCCGCTCCACCGCCGGCGCCCGGTGGAGGCGCAGTCGGGCACCGGTGATCACGCCCAGCGTCCCCTCCGAGCCGACGAAGAGCTGGGTGAGATCGGGACCGACGGCGGCCCGGGGCGCCCCGCCGGTGTGGACGACGGTGCCGTTGGCGAGGGCGACGTCGAGGCCGACGGCCATGTCCTCGATCTTCCCGTAGCGCGTCGACAGCTGGCCTGCGCTCCGGCACGCCAGCCAGCCGCCGACCGTGGAGAGGTCGATCGACTGGGGCCAGTGGCCGAGCGTCGCCCCGTGGTCGTCCCGGAGGGTGCGCTCGAGCCAGGCGCCGAACGTCCCGGGGAGGACGTCGAGCACCAGCGACGTCTCGTCGACGTCGACGATGCCCTCGAGGGCGCCGAGGTCGAGCACCACGCCGCCGTGGACCGGCACGCTCGCCCCGCACACGCCGCTGCGCCCGGCGGCGGCCGTCACCGGCACCCGGGCGTCGTCGCAGACCCGCAGCACCCCCGCGACCTCCGCGCCCGTCGTCGGGCGTGCCACCACCGAGGCACGCGCCGCGACCCGGGCGTCGAGCGCCCAGATCATGGCGAGCGGCCACCAGTCGCGGCTCGCCTCGGCCAGGTCGCCGGCGTCGACCGAGACCGAGACGCACTCGCTCCGCAAGCGGGTGAGGACGGCGTCGTCGACCTCCACGCGCGTCGTGTCCAGCCGCGATTGCGCTTCGCCCGGCGTGCCTGCGAGCGGGATCGGCGGCGTCGGCGACCCGGTCGTGCCCATCGTGACGGGCGCTCAGGTCCCGAGCGACGCGTCGAGCGCGGTCTCGGGCAGGTCGGCGGCCGCCCGCTCCGCCTTGACGGCGGCCCGGTACTCCTCGACCTGGCGCGTCCGCTCGGCGTCGCTCCATCCGAGCTCGCTCGCGAGCAGCCGTGACACGCCGTCGGCGGCGCGGGCGGATGCGTCGCGCGCCAGCAGGCGGGCGCGCGTGCGGCGCGACAGCACGTCGTCGAGGGTCGACGCCATCTCGTGGCGCGCCGCGAACACCGCCTCGGCCCGGAGGTAGGGGAGGCCCGGGACCAGCGCATCGCCGAGCGCCGGGTCGTCGTCGACGAGCGCGCGCACCGCGTCTGCCTCGGTGCCGTAGCGCCCGGCGAGATGCTCGTGGAGGCCGGGCTCGAGGCCGGTGCCTGCCGCCGGCGTGAAACCCTCGGCTCCGTGGATCGGGAGGCGTCTCGTCCGGCAGCGCTGGCGCCTGCCGAGGAACGCTCCCACCACGTCGACGGCGTCGGCTGCCATCTTGCGGTAGGTGGTGAGCTTCCCGCCGGTGACGGTGACCACACCGCTCTCGGAGCGCCGGACGGCGTGGCGACGCGAGAGGTCGGCGGTGCGCTCGTCGCTCGCGCCCCGCAAGAGGGGGCGTAGCCCCGCCCACGTCCCGACGACGTCGGCCTCCGTGACGGGCTCGACGACGGCGGCGTTGACGGCCGACAGCAGGTAGGCCACGTCGTCGGGTGTGCACTGGGGGTCGTCGACGTCGCCGTCGTAGTCGGTGTCGGTGGTGCCGACGTAGGTGAGATCACCCCAGGGCACGACGAACACCGAGCGCCGGTCCTTGGGGACCGGCACGATCGCGGCGATGTCGTTGCGCACCTTCGACCACGGCAGCGTGATGTGGATGCCCTTCGCCGGCCGCATCGAGTGCGGATCGGCGCCCTCGTCGAGGCGGCGGACCTCGTCGGCCCACACGCCCGTGGCGTTCACCACCGCCCGGGCCCGGACGTCGATCTCGGTGCCGTCGGCGTCCACCCGCGCACCGCAGATCCTGCCGCGCTCGTCCTTGTGCAGGGCGATGACGTTCGCGTAGTTGGCGACGGCGGCCCCGTGGGCGGCGGCCGTGCGTGCGATCGCGAGCGTGAAGCGGGCGTCGTCGGCGCGGGCGTCGTAGTACACGTACGCGCCCGAGACCCGATCGGGAGGCAGCGTCGGCATGTGCGCCAGCGCCGCTTCCTTGGAGATGCGCCGGTGCCGGGGCGCGCTGCGCAGGCCGCCCGTGAGGTCGTACATCCAGAGGGCGGTGCCGAACGCCCGGGCGAGCCGCTTGTTGAACAGGCCGTCGCGCGTGAACAGCGGGATGAGGAAGGGCAGGGTGCGCACGAGGTGCGGTGCGTTGCGCAACGCGATCCGGCGCTCGGCGAGGTTCTCGTACACGAGGCCGACTTCCCGCTGCTGGAGGTAGCGGAGCCCGCCGTGCACCAGCTTCGACGACTTCGACGACGTGCCCGAGGCGAAGTCGTGGCGCTCCACGAGCGCGGTTCGCAAGCCCCGGCTGGCGGCGTCGAGCGCGACCCCGGCGCCGGTGATGCCGCCACCGACGACGAGCACGTCGAACTGCTCGTCGGCGAGGCGCCGGAGCGCCGTGTCCCGGTCGAAGGCGACGACCTCGGTCATCGCCGGCGTGGGCCCCTCGCTCGGCGCCAGGTTGCCGGCCGCCGAGGCTTCGGGTCGCTCGTCCGCACAGCCGCACCCTACCCGTGGGTAGCAGGGACCCGGGCGGGCCGGTGATCCAGGCCACGCGCGTGACGGAACCGCAGGTGGGCGAGCACAAGTGGCGCGCTGTCGTTAGAGTCGGGCCGTACGTGCCCCGGCGGCACGGGTGACAGTGGTGTGGGCGCCGGGGTTCGCAACCGACAGGGGGAACTCGCTATGAAGACGAGCTGGTGGCTCCGCCTCGGGGCTGTCCTCGGTGTTCTCGCCCTCGTCGGCGCCGCGTGCGGCGACGACAACGGTGATGGTGGCGAGGCCGAGGACGACACCCAGGAGGAGCAGCAGGAGGAGGTCGAAGCCGACCCGGCGACCGACCGACTCGTGATCGGACGGATCCTGCCCGAGACGGGCAGCCTGGCCTTCCTCGGTCCACCGATGATCGAAGGTGTGAACCTCGCCCTCGAAGACGTCAACGCCGCCGGCGGCGTGCTCGGACAGGACGTGGAGATCATCGAAGCCGACGAGGGAGACGACGCGGCGCGCGTCACCGAGTCGCTCGCGCGGGTGCTCGCCGAAGGCGCGAACGCCATCGTCGGAGCCGCCGCTTCCGGTCAGACCCAGGAGATCATTCAGACGCTCTTCGACGAGCAGATCCCGGAGTGCTCGCCGTCGAACACCTCGCCCGCGTTCAGCGAGCAGGACAACGCCGGGTTCTACTTCCGGACGGTTCCGCCCGACCAGGCGGTGGCGCCGGTGTTCGCCGACAAGATCCTTGCGGACGGCCGAGCCAACGTGGCGCTCATCGCCCGTCAGGACGACTACGGCCAGCTCCTCCTCGAGGAGACGTCGGCCGCGCTCCAGGAGCGGGGGGCGGCAATCGCCGCCGAGGTCACCTACGACCCGGACGCGACCACCTTCGACTCCGAGATCGAGGAGATCACGGCGGCCGGCCCGGATGCCGTCGTGGTGATCTCGTTCGCCGAGGGTGGCCCGTTGGTCGCCGGCCTCCTCGAGGCGGGCCTGACCCCCGACCAGCTCTACGGGGGTGACGGCGTGTTCAGCCCGACGTTCGGCGCCTTGGTCGACGAGAGCAACCCGGGCGTGGTGAACGGGATGGTCGTGATCGGCGCCTCCGGCGGCACCGAGTTCAACGACCGTCTCAACGAGGTCCTGCCCGACGACGAGAAGGGCAACCTGATCTACGGCGGTCAGTCGTACGACTGTGTGATCGTGCTCGCGCTGGCAGCCGAGCAGGCGGGCTCGCTCGAGGGCCAGGCCATGCTCGACGCGGTCACCGCGGTCACGAGTGATGGAACCGAGTGCGCCACGTTCGCTGACTGCAAGGCCGCCATCGAGCAGGGCCAGGACATCCAGTACCGGGGGTCGCTCGCATCGGGCTTCCTCACCCTCGACGAGGTCGGTGACCCGTCGAACGGCCGGTACGCGATCGCGGTCCTCGGCGACGGCACGCTCGAGGTCATCGGTCAACAGGACGTCGACCTGAGCCAGCTCTAGGCCGGCACGCCCGAGCGGTCGGCGACGCGGGAGGGGCCCGGCTTCGGCCGGGCTCCTCCGCGTCGGGCGTCCGCGTCGGCCCTCACCGAGAAGGCCGAGGCCCGAGCGCGACGTCGAATCTCAGGTCTCGAGCCTGAGCTCGTTGCGGTTGCCGAAGATGCCCTGTGGTCGGTACACGATCAACAGCGCGAGCGCCAGACCGACGAGGATGAAGGTCACCGCGCCCACCGCCTCCGGGCCCTGCAGGAATCCCGGAGCCCATCCCGCGCTGTCGGCCTCACGGAGGAAGGATTCGACGCTCGCAATCACGAACCAGAAGATCCACGCGCCGACGATGGGTCCGAGCCGGGTGGCGGCCCCGCCCAGGATGAGGATCGTGTAGGCGAAGAACGTGACGGTCGACCGGTAGCTCTCGGCGTTGGCGGACGAGGCCCGTATCGCGAACATCACGCCCGCGAGACCGCCGATCATCCCGCCGATGATCAGGGACTGCATCTTGAAGGCGACCACGTTCTTGCCGAGGCTCCTGGCCGCGTCCTCGTCTTCGCGAATCGCGCGCAGCACCCGTCCCCACGGGCTGCTCGTCAACAGCATGAGCAGGCCGGTGCAGAGCAGGACGAGGGCCCAGGTGACGAGCATCACCCAGAGCCGGTTCTCGGAGAACTTCACCACCCCGAAGCCGTAGGAGCCGCGCGGGATCGGGTTGATGTCGTAGAAGGGGTCGGCGATTCCCTGGAGGCCGAACGCGCCGCCCGTGAGCCCCTGGGCCGGACGGGATCGGACCACGAGACGAAGGATCTCGGCCACGGCGATGGTGGTGATCGCGAAGTAGTCCGCCCGCAGGCGCAGCGTCGGGATGCCGAGCACGAGGGCGAGCGCCGCCGCCGCCAGGAGGCCGATCGGGATCCCCAGCCACATCGACCAGCCCCAGGTGGCGACCGTGATCGCGAGCCCGTAGGCGCCGACGAGCATGAACCCGACCTGTCCCAGGTTGAGGAGGCCGGTGTAGCCCCAGTGCAGATTGAGACCGATGGCGAGGAGTGCGTAGATCGCCGCTTCGGGACCGATCGCGGCCCGGATGCCGTTGCCGAAGATGAGGTCGATGTCGATGTCCATGCCGGCGCTCCGTTCTCTCAGCCGATCCGTTCGGCCCGCCCGAGGATGCCTTGGGGGCGGACGAGCAACGCGAGCACCATCACGCCCAGCGCGAAGACCAGCTTCAGCGCCGACGGTGCCCAGATGGTGCTGATCTCGGTGACGAGCCCGACGACGATGCCGCCCACCATGGCGCCGTATGCCGTGCCCAGACCGCCGAGGATCACCGCCGCGAACATGAGGAGGAGCATCCGGGTCCCCATCAGCCAGTCGACCGATTCGACGGCACCCAGGAAGATGCCGCCGATCGCGGCGAGCGCGGCGCCGGCGATCCACACCGTGAGGATCACCCGCTGCACGTCGATGCCCGACGCCTCGGAAAGGTCGACGTTGTCGGCCACGGCACGGGTGGCCTTCCCGATACGGGTCCGTTGGAGCACCGTCGCCACGACGACCAGGATGAACGCCGACAGCAGCATGATCGTGAGGTCGCGGGCGGTGATCGACACCGGCCCGAGCTCCCACTCCTGTTGGATCCGGTAGTCG